>NZ_DATFZD010000388.1:0-2880 GCF_035314665.1 Mycobacterium sp.
GCCGGTAGCGGGTTATCCGGCGCATCGCGCGTTCGCGCCTGCCGCTCCAGTCGGGTGGAGGTACGCCGTCGCCCTTAAACAACCAGTCGGGCCGCAAATTGTTCTCGTCCGGTGGCCTTCTGCGACGTAGCCGTTGAGGCCACCAGAGGCGCCACCGTTCGGCGCGTGACCTGGCGGGTGCCGTCGCTGTCGCTCACCGCTGCTCTTTAAGCCGCGATATAGGTCCACACGGTGCCTAATCATGTTGGGCTGCAGCGCGAAGGCGTATCGACCTTATCCTCCACTTCGTGTCGGGCGGGACGGGCGGAGGTCAAAACTCGCCGTCCTTCTCGGCGAAGTCGATGGGGTCGTAGCCGTCCTCCGCCTCGTCGACGGCTTCCGTTTCGAGGGCCACCGCTCAGCCCACGGAAACATAACCAGGGGGCTGCATCTGCTGCAGCCAGTCGCGGGTGTGTGTGCTGGGTGCGTGGAGCACTCGGACATCACTCTTCCTCGTCCCAGTCGCTGATGGGGATGACCCGGATAGGCGGTGAAGACGGTTGTGGCGCTGCACACTGGGCAGGGCGCCGACACATGTGAAAGCAGCGACTTAATCTGCACCATGCCATGCGCTCTGGTGCTCGGCTAGGCCCGTTTTCCGCACTGATCGAGCGTAGAGCCTGATTTCCGGACGAGGTTCGGGTGCGCGGTTGTGTGCGGTAATCTATTGCGGGAGTTGAGTATTCGATTCTGATGGGTATGGTTAGCGGCCCCGACGGATCGGTGTGTGGCGTGGCTATGTAGGGCCAAATGGTGGCTCCCAACGCCACTGCAACACGCTAAATTACATGCTTGTAATGCGGTGCTGGTCGCGATAGTGTAGGGCCAACCCCGAGGGAAGTGGGATGGGTCCGGTATGTACGTTAAGCGCCACGCCATCGTCAAGGGCGGCACGCGCTACGTATACCTGCGGCTGGTCGAAGCCTATCGCGATGAGCAGGGCCGGGTGCGCCATCGGGTGCTACGGACGCTGGGCCGCGAGGACGAGCTGAAGGCGTCGGGCCAACTCGAGCAGCTGGCGGCCTCGTTCGCACGGCTGGATCCGCCGCCGGCCGGCACCCGCCGCCACGTCGGGCCGCTGCTGCTGGTGCACCATTACCTGGCCCGGTTGGGGCTGGTGGAGCTGGTCGACGCGGCGGTGCCGATGCGGGGGCGGGCGATGCTGACCCACGGGGAGGTGGTCGCGGCGCTGGTGGCCAATCGGCTGTGCGGGCCGGCGCCGCTGTATGACGTCGCGGGCTGGGCGTCCAGCGCGGCGATGGCCGAACTGTTCGGCGTGCCCGCGGGATTGCTCAACGACGACCGGCTCGGCCGGGCGTTGGAGGCGCTGGCGCCGGTGGCCGAACAGATCCGCGGCGAGCTGGCCCTGGCCGCCGCGGCCCGCTGCTCGGCGGACCTGTCGCGGCTGCACCTGGACATGACCGCGGTCCGGTTCACCGGCGGCTACACCGGATCGGCATTGGTGGCCAAGGGGTGGGCCGCCGACCGCACCATCGCCCGCCAGATCAAGACCGTGCAGGTGTCCACCCGCGCCGGGGTGACGGTCTACTACCGGGGCCATCCGGGGGTGTCCAACGAGGCGCCATGCTTCGCGGACACGCTCGAGCGCATCCGCGAACTGGCCCCGCCCGGGGTGGTCTGCGTCATCGACTCCGGGTTCGGGCACCTGAGCAAGCTCTGCGCCGCCGACGCCGCCGGCATGCGGTTCGTGGTGCCACTGCGCGCCGACACCGGCTGGGCGGGCTGGTTTGCCGCCGACGTGCCCGACGGGCTGGCCGCGCTGCCCGCCTTGCAGCATTGCTCGCAACGCCAACGACGACTGCCCACCGACCAGCGCACCACGTGGAAAGGCGTGCTGCGCCAACGCGACATCGCCGACGACGACACCGGTACCACCCACCGGCTGCGCATCGCCTACATCTGGTCTTCCGAGCAGGCCACCGCCGTCGCCGACGCCCGCGAACGCGCCCTAAGCAGCGCCGAAGACGCGCTCGCACGCATCCGCAACGGCCTCGGCGGGCGCCACTACAAAACCAAAAAACAGGTCGACGACCGGGTCGCCAAGATCATCGGCCACCGCATCGCCGAGCTGATCACCATCACCACCGGCGTCGACAACCAGGGCAAACCCACCATCGCCTGGCACCGCAACCCCGACGCCATCGCCAGCGCATCGGCACTGGACGGGCTTTATGCCCTCGCCGCCAACCTGACCGACCCACCCGGCCGCACGCTGACCGCGCTCGACGTGCTCGACACCTACAAAGACCAATGGATCGTCGAACAACGCCACCGCGACCTCAAACAAACCCTGCGCGTGCGCCCGATCTTCCTGCACAACGACGACCGCATCCACGCGCTCATCGCCGTCATCGGCATCGCCCTGCTCATCTACGGCCTCATCGAAGCCGACTTGCGCGCCGCCCTCGGCCCCCACACCTCTCTGCCCGCCATCCTGCCCGAACACCGCGACGCCGTGCCCACCACACGCGCCGTGCTGGCCGCCTTCACCGACCTGCACGCCACCTACACCAGCAGCGGCGGGCTCGTCCTCGACCGGCTCACCCCCGTCCAACGCCGCATCCTCGCCCACCTCGACATCGCACTCCCATGGCCAGAAACACACAGCGCTACAACACGATTAAACAACTTAACCCTTGACCCCCAACCATGCGGAAAACGGGGCTAGGGCGCCGTCGCCTTAGCCTGAATCCGTGGATGGGCCGGGGATTTGATCGGCGTGTGAACAGCGAAAATGCCTTCTGGCCTGGGAAAATACGAGTGCTGACGTCGTAATTGTCCAGAGCCCGAGAAGGCACTTTCGATGCACTCATCGTATAC
>NZ_DATFZD010000389.1:0-15302 GCF_035314665.1 Mycobacterium sp.
GCGGCAGTTGTCATGGCCGCGCGCGGATTGTGGTCGCTGTCGCGGTCGGTTGCCCCCGACACCGCCCCGGTGGTGACGCGCACCGTAGCGCCGCCGCAGTTGGCGGCCGCGGTAATGCTGGCCGCTGGCGGGGCGGTGGCACTGGCCGCGCCGCACGACACCGCGCTGCCCGTCGTGGGTGTGTGCGTCGGGGTCTGCATTGTCGGCGCCGTCGGCACCGTGGCAGTCGGTGCTTGGCAGAGCGCCCGGTACGCGTTGCGACGCGAAGCGGCCACGGCCCGTTGCGGTGGCGCCTGCGCGACCTGCACCCTGGCTTGCCATTGAGCGCTGTGCGCCAACACTCGTGCTGAAGCGGCTGTCGGCGCTGCCGATAGACACCTTCCTGTTGGCGATGGCGGCGACAGTCGCCCTGGCGGCTCTGCTGCCGGCCCGCGGCGCCGCCGCGGACGCGATGTCGGTTGCCGCCAAAGCCGTGATCGCGCTGCTGTTCTTGCTCTACGGTGCCCGGCTGTCACCGCAGCAGGCGTGGCAGGGCGTCAATCGATGGCAGCTGCATTTGATGGTGCTGGCCACCACGTTCGTGGTCTTTCCGGTGCTTGGCCTGGCCGCTCGTGGGCTGGTGCCGTGGCTGCTGAACCTCGACTTGTACAACGGGCTGCTGTTCTTATGCCTGGTCCCGTCGACCGTGCAGTCTTCGATCGCGTTCACGTCGATTGCGCGGGGCAATGTCTCGGCCGCGCTGGTCAGCGCATCGCTGTCCAACATCGTCGGGGTGGCGCTGACGCCGTTGCTCGTCGTACTGCTGATGAACACCAGCGGCGCAGCCCGCATGGACGCCACCGCGATCCGCGATATCGTGCTCCAGCTGCTGTTGCCGTTCGTGCTCGGTCAACTGTTGCGGCCGTGGATCGCCGACTGGGTTACCCGGCATGCGCTGCTGACCAAGGCCGTCGATCGCGGATCGATCCTGGTGGTCGTATACACGGCGTTCTCGATGGGCATGGTGGAACACATCTGGCGCAGCGTCGACGCGTGGCAACTGGTCGCGGTCGCCGTCGTCGACACCGCGCTGTTAGTGGCGGTGCTGGTATTCACCTGGGTGATCGGTCATTTGGCCGGGCTGGACCGCGGCGACGAGATCGTGCTGCTGTTCTGCGGCTCGAAAAAGAGCCTGGCGTCGGGTCTTCCGATGGCGCTGGTGTTCTTCCCGTCCGCCACGGTCGGGGTGATCATGTTGCCGCTGATGATCTTTCACCAGATACAGCTGGTGGTGTGCTCGGTGATCGCGAGCCGACTGTCCCGCGATCCACTGGCCGATTAGTTGCGGCTGATGTCGATCGGGTGGGTGGCCAGCATCGAAAGCGGCATCGGCTGGCGCCGCAGCACCCGTCCCCACAGGTCCACCCTCGGCTGGACCAGAACGTCAGATGGCAACGCTGACAGCACAATCCAGTCGTCGCGCTCGATCTCGCCTTCCAGCTGACCGATGGTCCAGCCGGAGTATCCCGCGTAGATCCGCACTCCCTCCACCAGCGGAGCGATCGCATCGGGGTCGGCGTCCAGGTCGACCATCACCAACCGGCCGGTGATGTGCCGCAGGCCGGGCACGCTGTCCGGATCGGCGCCGATCCGCAGCACCGACAGGCACAACGCGGCGTCCCGCTTCACCGGGCCGCCGATGAACATCGTCTTCGGTTTCGCCGACAGCTTGGCCCATTGCGGCAACACGTTGTAGACCGCGGTCTCGCTGGGGCGATTGAGCACCACCCCCAGCGTGCCACCGTCGTTGTGCTCAACGATGTAGATCACGCTGCGGCGGAACGTCGGCTCGAGCAGATCCGTGTTAGCCAGGAGCAAAGTGCCCGCCCGCACGCGATGCGCGGCGGGGGCAATAAAGTCCTCCGGGTCTTCGGGCTGCGCCACCACTCCATCATGGCATCCGGGCGGGGCCGCTGTCGTGAACAAGCCGGGAGCTGCACGATATTTGTACTGTTGTTAACAGGGGCCTGTGTCGTTTCGGATAGCCGCTCCTAGGGGGAAGTAGGTTCAGTGACTCACACGCGCGCGCCTGTCGCTGTCTGGCGCTCGGTGCGCGGCTTGCCCGATTTCTGGCGGCTGCTGGAACTGCGCATCGCAAGCCAGTTCGGCGACGGCCTGTTCCAGGCGGGTCTGGCCGGGGCGCTGCTGTTCAATCCCGAGCGGGCCGCCCGCCCGATGGCGATCGCCGCTGCCTTCGCGGTGCTGTTCTTGCCGTTCTCGTTGCTGGGTCCGTTCGCCGGTGCGCTGATAGACCGCTGGGACCGTCGGCTGGTGCTGGTCGGCGCCAACCTGGGCCGGCTGGTGTTGGTGGCCTTGGTGGGTATCTGTCTGGCCGTCGGTGCCGGCAACGTGCCGGTGCTGTGGGGTGCGCTGGTGATTAACGGCCTGGCCCGGTTCGTCTCCTCTGGCCTGTCCGCCGCCCTGCCTCATGTGGTGCCCCGCGAGCAGGTGGTCACGATGAACTCAATCGCGTCGGCGACCGGCTCGGTCGCCGCATTCGTCGGCGCCAGCTTCATGCTGATACCCCGCACCCTGTTCGGGTCCGGTGACAACGGCGCCGCGTCGATCATGTTGCTGGTCACCATCCCGCTGCTCATTGCGTTGTGGCTGTCGCTGCGTTTTCGTGCCCACGTGCTGGGACCTGACGACACCCGGCGGGCGATCCACGGATCGGTCGTCTACGCGGTGATCACCGGCTGGATGCACGGCATCAGCACGGTGCTGAACCGCCCCACCGTGGCCGCAACGCTTTGCGGATTGGCGGCACACCGGATGGTGTTCGGCATCAATACGCTGGTGGTGCTGCTGCTTGTGCGCGGCGGCGGCGCCCCAGCCGTCGGCGCGTTGGGCGGTGCGATGTTGTTCCTTACCGCCACCGGGATCGGATCCTTTCTGGCCAATGCGGTGACACCGCCCGCGGTGCGCCGCTGGGGCCGCTATGCCGCCGCCAACGGCGCATTGGCCATCGCCGCGATTATCCAGATCGCCGGGGCCGGTTTGCAGTTGGCGGTGATGGTGGCGTGCGGATTCTTTCTGGGCGTCGCGGGCCAGGTAGTTAAGTTGTGCGGCGACACCGCGATTCAGGTCGACGTGGACGATGCTCTGCGCGGACACGTGTTCGCCGTACAGGATTCGCTGTTCTGGGTGGCGTTCATCGGCGCAATCGCCGCGGCTGCGACCGTCGTTCCGCTTGACGGCCACTCCCCCGCACTGGTGTCGGCAGGGACCGGCCTCTACCTGTGCGGGCTCGCCGTCCACAGCATCGTCGGCCGCCGCAGTCGGGTGACCGAGGATCGTTAAAGTACTTGGGATGGCCGCTCTGCAACAGACCGTGGCCGACCTGCGCGCCGAGAGCGACGAGCTCGACGCGCTGGTCGCCCCGCTTGGCGAGGATCGCTGGGCTGCACCGACGCCCGCCGAGGGCTGGACGATCGCTCACCAGATCGGACATCTGTTGTGGACCGACCGCGCGTCGCTGATGTCCGTGACCGACGAGGCTGCCTTCGCCGGGCTGCTGGAGATCGCTGTCGCCGACCCGATCGGCTTCGTCGAGGCGGGCGCCGACGAACTCGCCGCCACCGCGCCCGCCGAGTTGCTCGCCGACTGGCGGCTCACCCGCGCGCGGCTGCACGACGCGCTGCTGACGGTCCCCGACGGCCGCAAACTGCCGTGGTTCGGGCCGCCGATGAGCGCGGCGTCGATGGCGACTGCGCGGCTGATGGAGACCTGGGCGCACGGACTCGACGTCGCCGACACCCTGGGCATCACGCGGCCACCGACCGCACGGCTGCGTTCCGTCGCCCATATCGGGGTGCGCACCCGCGACTACGCGTTCGCCGTCAACGGGCTGCCCGCGCCCACCGAGCCGTTCCTCGTCGAACTACGTGCCCCCGACGGCGGCATCTGGTCCTGGGGTCCGCCGGATGCCGCGCAACGGGTCACCGGCGACGCCGAGGACTTCTGCTGCTTGGTCACGCAGCGGCGCGCGCTCGGTGATCTTGACGTGACGGCCGAGGGCGACGACGCGCGGCGCTGGCTGCAGATCGCTCAGGCCTTCGCCGGTCCGCCGGGTCCCGGGCGATGAGCGCGCGAAGCGCGCGAAGAGAGACGGGACCCGGCGGACCGGAGCTCGGGACGATAAGGCGCTCAACATGACTGAAGCCGTCCCGATCCTGCCGCGGGAGCTGACCGAAGGGCTTACCGACGAAGTCCGCAACGTCCCGCCGCCGCCTACGCCGATGTTGCCCGAGCCGTACGCGCTTCGTCTCGCCGACCCGGACGCGGACGCAGAAATGATCTCCGAGTGGATGCACGTGCCCCACCTGGTCGAGGCATGGGATTCGGCATGGCCGGTGTCGCGTTGGCGCCGGTACCTGCACGCCCAGCTCAATGGCAACTATTCCCGTCCGTTGGTGGGCAGTTTGCACGGCCAAGATGGCGGCTATTTCGAGGTGTACCGCGCGGCAAAGGATTCCATCGCAATGCGGTATCAAGCGGACCCATACGACATCGGACTGCACGCGGCCATCGCCGACTTGACGCTCGTCAACAAGGGTCTCGGCAGACTTCTGCTGCCGCATGTTGTCACCAGTGTCTTCGAAGCCGAATCGCGTTGTCGCAGAATCATGTTCGACCCTGACCACCGGAATACCACAGCGCGCCGAGTGTGCGAACTAGCCGGCTGCGCGTTCCTCGGCGAGCACGACATGAGCAATCGTCGAATGGCACTGTACGCGTTGTTTCGATCACCCACCGACGTTCCCGCTGCTAGGTAACAACCGATTACGAACCTCAACTGGGACAGCTTCGTCTGACACGATTGTTCTTAATTTGTCAACGGTTTCGAACGCTTGTGCTGATCGTTACTGGTGTTGAATAATTCGCGGGGCGCGTTGACGTGGTCATTGCCGTTGCCCGATTCACGGTGTCACCTCAACGGTCATCATCATGCCTTTGTCTTCGTGTTTGGCGACGTGGCAGTGCAACACGAAGCGGCCAACAATTACTGGGTTTGTGAAAGGAATGATGAGCTTAGCCTCACCGGGCTTCCCATTTCGCATCGGAGGAACACTGAAAGTATCGCGCAGGCCGTCGAAATCCCTTGGCGCGCCGTCTACCTCTGTGACCAAGAACCCGGTCTGATGAATATGAAAGTCGTGGTATTGGGAATCTGCATTGAGGATCGTCCATTCTTCAGTATCGCCCAGCTTCACAGTTACATCGGTCCGGCCCTCATCAAAGACCTGGTCGTTTATATAGAACATTGTCTTTTGTGGATTCACTGAAAATACCAACGTGCGCCGACGAGTAATGGGACTTGACCGCACGGTGTCCACGTACAACGGTTGCTTCACGCGCTGCGCGCCGACTTCGGCTTCCGCCGCGGCGACATCGGTCGCCGGGCCCTGCGATACCACGGTTCCCAGATTTACTTCGGACAATTGCGGCTGCCGCTCGTCGAACTTGAACGCGACCGACTTGACTGCGTGTCGCCCGGGTCGACCGCCGACAACGATTGCCGAAACCCGTTGGCCGGGGCCCAGGAGCACTTCCTCCGTCCTGATTGGACTTGGGACGAAATACCCGTCTCTTCCGATGACATAAAACGGCATTCCGTCAACCCTGAGGCGTAGAAAACGGTCAGCTCCAATATTGCCGAGCTGCCAGAATTGCGCCTTCCCTGGTCGAATGGGGATGACGGGCGCCACGCGGCCGTTTACAGTTACCACCTCGTCATAATCTGGCCGACCGATGGGATGATGCTTAAGGAGAAGAACCCTTTCAGTGAGACCCTTCAAAAAAGGATAGACGCGGTCGCTTCCCTCAACAAGAATCCCTCCGGACATGCCTCCGATTATTTGACGGTCCACATTTCCATGCAGGTGCGGGTGATACCAAAACAGCCCGACATGAGTCTCCGGAATTTTTATTTGGTACGTGAACATCTGGCCGGGTGCAATGTGCAGGAACACATTGTCGCCGTTGTTCAGCGGAGAAACATCCAGACCATGAAAATGTAGGTTCGTCTCTTCAGGTAGCTGATTATGGAGGTTAATCGTCACGATGTCGCCGGCGCGTACACGCCAGAGAGGGGGCATGTATTGTCCGTTGTAAAGCATGCCCTGAAACTGGTGACCATCAATTGTGTAGGTGCCAGGGGCGGCAGCGAGATCAACATCAAGCTTGCCATCGCGGCTGGCGAGCATCACGGGATTTGCAAACAGGTGTCCGACGTCGTGTCCCTGGGTGCACCCGTAAGTGCAGACCATCACCATAAGGAAAACCGCCGCTTTGCGCGCGGCGCGGGCGACCTTTAACTCCTTGACGGTTCCCGCCACAGCGCACTCCCCTCGCGACGGGGCTGTCGATTTCCTCCGGCTAGGACACTACCGGCCGGCAACTACCCGGAACCGAGCACGGCGCGCCACCGCGACAGGCGCGATGAGTGGTGAAGAGGTTGTGGGGAAGCCCATATCGTCGTGTCGTAAACGCTGATTAACAGTTCCCAGACGACTTCGTCGGCACGGCGCTCGGCTTTTTCAACAGCGCCTACGTTTTGGGCTGTAGCGCGCTGGCCGCATCGGCGGTTCCGTCACCGTCGGTGTCGGTCAGCTTGACGTCCCAGCGTCCGTCGCCGTCGGTGTCGACGTAGCCCGTGACGCCGTTGTCGCCTGCAGAGATTGCGCGGTCGGCCTGCCCGTTGCCGTCGCTGTCGAACAGCCGGTCGTCGGCCCGCCCGTCGCCGTCGAAGTCGACCAGCGGGCCGCCGGTGTGCTCGACGCCGTCGAGCCCCAGCCAACGCAGTTGCCCGACGGCTGCCGCGGGCTGGCCGGGTCGCGGCGGACGCGTGGCTGGGTCCGAAGCCACCGACCAGGTCACCGAGCCGTCGTCGGTGAAGTAGCTTTCCGCGACGCCGTCGTTGTCCAGATCGAGCACGGCATGGTCGGCGATGCCGTCGCCGTCGAGATCGGCCAGCGCGTCATCGGCCAGCCCGTCCCCGTCGAAATCCAAACCGACAGCATCCAGCCGGCCGTCACCGTCGAGGTCGAGATCCGGAGCGCGATCCCAGATCGTCGCGGTGCCGTCGTCGCCGCCCAAGCAGTACTCCATGCCCAATCGGACGCCGTCAAGCCGTTATTGGTTCCCGCGGGAACGCCACCAGGTCATCAGCTCGGCCGTCGCCTCCTCGCGGGTCAGCGGCCCACGGTCCAACCGCAATTCCTTGAGGTAGTTCCACGCCTCCCCCACCTGCGGTCCCGGCGGGATACCGAGCAGTTCCATGATCTCGTTGCCGTCCAAGTCGGGGCGGACCCGCTGCAGATCCTCCTTGGCGGCCAGCTCGGCGATGCGCGCCTCCAGGTTGTCGTAATTGGTCTGCAGCCGAGCGGCTCGCCGCTTGTTGCGGGTGGTGCAGTCTGCCCGCACCAACTTGTGCAGCCGGGGCAACAACGGCCCGGCGTCGGTGACGTAGCGGCGCACCGCCGAATCGGTCCATCTGCCGTCGCCGTAACCGTGGAATCGCAGATGCAGGTACACCAGCTGCGAGATGTCGTCGACCATCTGTTTGGAATACTTCAACGCCCGCAACCGCTTTCGAGCCATCTTGGCCCCGACCACCTCATGGTGGTGGAAGCTGACACCGCCGTCGGGCTCGTGCTTGCGGGTGGCGGGCTTGCCGATGTCGTGCAGCAGCGCCGCCCAGCGCAGAACCAGGTCGGGGCCTTCCGGTGCGGGGTCTTCCAGGGCGATCGCCTGACGCAGCACCGTCAGCGAATGCTGGTAGACGTCCTTGTGCTGGTGGTGTTCGTCGATGGCCATTTGCATGCCACCGACCTCGGGCAGCACCACGTCGCCCATCCCGGTCTGCACCATCAGCTCGATGCCGGCGGACGGGTCGTCGCCCACCAGCAGCTTGTCCAGCTCCGCTGCCACCCGCTCGGCGGTGATCCGGCCCAGCTCCGGTGCCATTTCCTCGATCGCCGTACGCACCCGCGGGGCGACCGTGAAGCCCAGTTGCGAAACGAACCGCGCGGCGCGCAACATCCGCAGCGGGTCGTCGCCGAACGACTCCGACGGGGCTGCCGGAGTGTCCAGCACGCCGGCGCGCAGCCCGGCCAAACCGCCTAGCGGATCGACGAATTCGCCGGCCCCGACCGCGGTGATGCGCACGGCCATCGCGTTCACGGTGAAATCCCGGCGCACCAGATCGTCGTCCAGCGAGTCGCCGAAACGCACCTCCGGGTTGCGCGATACCCGGTCGTAGCGGTCGGCGCGGAAGGTGGTGATCTCCAGCCGCTGCTCGCCCTTGCCGGCGCCGACGGTGCCGAACTCGATACCCGTGTCCCACAACGCATCTGCCCACGGGCGCAGCAGCTTCTGCACCTGCTCGGGCCGCGCGTCGGTGGCGAAGTCCAGATCGGGGCTCAGTCGGCCCAGCACTGCATCGCGCACCGACCCGCCCACCAGGTACAACTCATGGCCCGCGCCGGCGAACAAGGTCCCGAGCTCACGCAGCAGGTCGGCGTGCCGGTTCAACGCAACCGCGGCGGCGGTCAGCAGATCGGCGTCCTGGGTGGCTTCCGGCACGTTCGATGAGCCTAGTCCGGCGACGATGCGGCCGCCCACGGCCGCTGAGGAGCCGGACAATCCAACCGAGTCCGGCGACGATGCGGGCGCCCACGGCCGCTCAGTCACGCCATGGGCACAATCTCCGTACGGCTGGCGCACGGCGGCGAGTGCGGCAAGGTGCGTCTTAGCACGCCAGCTACTATCGCTTGGGTGTCCGACGGCGAAAAAGCGCAACCACGTCGGCGCCGGGGGAGGCGCCGGGGCCGCCGCAGCGCCGGGTCCGGCCAGAGTCACACCGACAGCGGGGCGATCGACGGCGCCACACCGGCCGGTGTGGACAAACCGAGCCGTTCCCATTCTGCGCGTCGCGGCCCTGAGCGGCTGCGCACTGTGCACGAAACGTCGGCCGGCGGGTTGGTCATCGACGGTATCGATCGGCCCCGTGAAGAGCAGGTCGCCGCGCTGATCGGCCGCGTCGACCGGCGCGGCCGAATGCTGTGGTCGCTGCCCAAAGGTCATATCGAGCAAGGTGAGACGGCCGAGCAGACCGCGATCCGCGAGGTCGCCGAGGAGACCGGGATCCACGGCAGCGTGCTGGCGGCGCTGGGCCGGATCGACTACTGGTTCGTCACCGACGGGCGACGGGTGCATAAGACCGTGCACCATTATTTAATGCGCTGCTCGGGTGGAGAGCTGTCCGACGACGACGTCGAGGTCGCCGAGGTGGCCTGGGTGCCGATCGCCGAACTGCCGTCCCGGCTGGCCTACGCCGACGAGCGCCGGCTGGCCGAGGTGGCCGACGAACTGATCGACAAATTGCAGACCGACGGCCCGGCCGCGTTGCCGCCACTGCCGCCCACATCGCCGCGGCGGCGACCCCAGACGCATTCGCGCACCCGGAACCGTCGGCCCGACGAGTCGGTCCGGGGTCGGAAGAATGGTCGCGGTCCCGGGCCCTAAGGGCCCAGGGACTGTAGTGGCCGACGACGATGCAGAACGAGGCAATGAGCTGGCGGCGCCACCCGCTTGTGGGGGCGAGCGGTGCGGTGGTCGCGCCACGGTTCCGGTGGGCCGCCGTGTGGCGACTCGCCGTCGTCGTCGGCATCCTGACGGCTTTCACCGGCGCATTCACGCTACCCACCGCCGCGCCGCGCGCCGCCGCGGGCGAGCCCGGTGCCACGCCTTTCGTCCAGGTCCGCATCGATCAGGTGACTCCGCAGACGGTCACCACGACCAGCGAGCCCGTCGTCACCGTGGCCGGAACCGTGACCAACGTCGGCGACCGTCCCGTCCGCGACGTGATGGTCCGCCTCGAGCACGCCGCGGCGGTGAGCACATCGGCGGGGCTGCGCACCAACCTCGATGGCGGCACCGACCAATACGAGCCGGTTGCCAACTTCCTGACGGTCTCTCCCGAGCTACAGCGCGGCCACAAAGTCGGCTTCTCGCTGTCCGCCCCGGTTCGCTCGCTGACCAAACGGTCGCTGGGGATCGGCAAGCCCGGCGTGTATCCGCTGCTGGTCAACGTCAATGGGACACCCGACTACGGCGAACCCGCACGACTCGACGACGCCCGGTTCCTGCTGCCGGTGGTCGGCGTCCCACCGGATCCGCTCGACACCTCCGGCCAAGCGTTAGGCGCCATGGGCGCTGTGATCGCGCCCGATACCTCTAAACCCGTGCCGATCACCATGCTGTGGCCGCTGGCCGACCGGCCCCGGCTCGCACCCGGAGTACCGGGCGGCACGATCCCGGTGCGGTTGATGGACGACGAGCTGGCGACGTCGCTGGCCACCGGCGGCCGACTGGACGTCTTGCTCGCCGCCGCCGAGTTCGCGACCAGCCACGACGTCGACCCAGACGGCGCAGTTGGCCGGTCGATGTGCCTGGCCGTCGACCCCGACCTGCTGGTCACCGTCAATGCGATGACCCGTGGATACGTCGTCTCCGACTCCCCCGACGGCTCCGCCCAGCAGCCGGGCACGCCAACACACCCGGGGACCGGGCAGGCCGCGGCGGCGGGTTGGTTGGACCGGTTACGCGCGCTGGCTCACCGGATGTGCGTGGCCCCGCTGCCATACGCCCAGGCCGACCTCGACGCCGTGCAACGTGTCGGCGACCCCGGGCTCAGCGCGATCGCTACCAGCTCCGCCGGCGATATCATCGACCAGATCGTGGGTGTCACCGCGGTCCGCGGCGCCACCCTGATCCCCGATGGCTCGTTGACCCGCCGGACCGTGGACCTGTTGAGCGCCAACGGCAATAACGTCGTGATCGCTGCGGCCGGCTCTTCCGCCGAAGACTCCGCCGCCGCCGCGCCGACGGCGCCGAGCACCGCGCCGCTGCGGTTGTCGCCGCAGGTGGTGGTCGCGCCGTTCGACCCGGCCGTCGGCGCTGCCCTCGCGGCGACCGGCTCTGATCCGGTCGCACCGACCTATCTGAGCGCCGCGCTCGCGGTTCGGCTACAGCATGATTCCGACACCGCTCGTCGTCAGGACGCGCTCGGCTCGATGCTGTGGCGCAGCCTGCAACCGAGTGTCGCGCCGCGGGCCGAGATCTTGCTGCCGCCGACCAACTGGGAACTGCGCTCCGACGACGCGGGCGCGATCCTCACCACGCTGGCGACCGCGATCCGCTCGGGCCTGGCGACCCCACGGCCCCTGCCGGCGCTCATCGCCGACGCCTCAGCCACCCCACCCGTCACCGGAACACCGCAAGTCCCCGGCGCCGACGCGGGCCAACGTGGCCGGTTCGACAATAACGTCGTCGCCACGATCGCGAACGAGGTCGGCCGGCTTTGGGGGCTGACCGCGGCGTTGACGACCGACGCCCGTACCGGGCTGACCGGTGTCAGCTACACCGCGCCGCTGCGCGAGGACATGCTGCGTGCCGTCAGCCAGGCCGACCGGCCCGACACCCGCAACGGGCTGGCGCAACGGCGGCTGGAGATCGTCGGCACTGCGATCGACGACTTGTTCGGGGCGGTCGTCATCGTCAAGCCGACTGGGTCGTACACGCTGGCCACCGAGCACAGCCCGCTGCCCGTCGCCTTGCACAACGGGCTGGCCGTGCCGATCCGGGTGAGGCTGTACGTCGACGCCCCGCCCGGCATGCAGGTGACCGATCTCGGTGAAATCGAGCTGCCGCCGGGATACCTGCCGCTGCGGGTGCCGATCGAAGTGAACTTCACCCAACGGGTCGCCCTCGACGTGACGTTGCGCACGCCGGCCGGTGTGCCGCTGGGCGAGCCGGTGCGGCTGTCGGTGCACTCCAACGCCTACGGCAAGGTGTTGTTCGCGATCACGCTCAGCGCGGCGGCGGTGCTGGTGGCGCTCGCGGGACGACGGCTGTGGCACCGATTCCGTGGCCAGCCCGATCGCGCCGACCTCGACCGGCCGGAACGCTCCGAGACACCGTTCACTGGTGCGGACCACCAGGCTGACGAAGAGCACAGCGTATGAGTTCCGCCGGCCGGCCCGTGCCGCCACCGGCGCAGCCACACCCACGCTCACCGGGCTCGCGCCCGCGCCGACCGCACCGGCCAGGCCCGCCGACTGGGCCGCTGCCGCCGACCGGGCTGGTGTCGTCGCAGGGAACGACACAGCCGCCAACCCGTCCCGAGCTCTCCGACGCCGCGCTGGTGTCGCGGTCGTGGGGAATGGCGTTCGCCACGCTGATCAGCCGTCTCACCGGGTTTGCCCGCATCGTGATCCTGGCAGCGATCCTGGGCGCGGCGCTGTCCAGCGCATTCTCGGTGGCCAACCAGCTGCCGAACCTGGTCGCCGCGCTGGTGCTGGAGGCGACGTTCACCGCGATCTTCGTGCCGGTGCTGGCACGCGCCGAACAGGACGACCCCGACCGCGGCGCGGCGTTCGTGCGGCGCCTGGTGACGCTGGCCACCACCTTGCTGCTGGTGACCACGCTGCTGTCAGTGGCCGCCGCCCCGCTGCTGGTGCAGCTGATGCTGGGTCGCAACCCGCAGGTCAACGAGCCGCTGACGGCAGCGTTCGCCTACCTGCTGTTGCCGCAGGTGATCTTCTACGGCCTCTCCTCGGTGTTCATGGCGATCCTGAACACCCGCAACGTGTTCGGACCGCCGGCGTGGGCACCCGTGATCAACAACGTCGTCGCGATCGCCACCCTGGGTGCCTACCTGGCAACACCGGGGCAACTGTCCGTCGATCCGGTGCAGATGGGCAACGCCAAGCTGCTGGTGCTGGGCATCGGGACCACGTTGGGGGTGGTCGCGCAGACCGTCGTGCTGCTGGCCGCGATCCGGCGCCAGCGGATCAGCCTGCGCCCGCTGTGGGGGATCGACGACCGGCTCAAACGCTTCGGCGCGATGGCCGCCGCGATGGTGTTCTACGTGCTGATCAGCCAGATCGGCCTGATCGTCACCAACCAGATCGCCAGCACGGCAGCCGCTTCGGGCCCGGCGATCTACAACTACACCTGGCTGGTGCTGATGCTCCCGTTCGGCATGATCGGCGTGACGGTGCTGACCGTCGTGATGCCGCGATTGAGCCGCAATGCCGCCGCCGACGACACCCCGGCGGTGCTGGCCGACCTCTCGCTGGCCAGCCGATTGACCATGATCACGCTGATCCCGACGGTCGCGTTCATGACCGTCGGCGGGCCGGCGATCGGCAGCGCGCTGTTCGCCTACGGCCATTTCGGTGACGTCGACGCCGGCTACCTGGGCATGGCGATCGCGTTGTCGGCGTTCACGTTGATCCCGTACTCGATCGTGCTGCTGGAGCTGCGCGTCTTCTATGCCCGCGAGCAGCCGTGGATACCGATCGTGATCATCGTCGTGATCACGATCGTCAAGATCGCCGCCTCGCTGCTGGCGCCGCACATCACCGACAACCCCGATCTGGTCGCCGGATACCTCGGTTTGGCCAACGGCCTGGGATTTTTGGCCGGCGCGATCGTCGGCTACTACCTGCTGCGCAACGCGCTGCGGCCGGTCGGAGGGCACCTGCTCGGCGTCGCGGAGACGCGGACCGTTCTGGTCACGATCACCGCGTCCTTGCTGGCCGGGCTGGCCGCATACGTGGTGGACGTACTGATCGGGATGCAACGGCTCACCGCCTACGGCGGCGGCGCCGGCTCGCTGTTGCGGTTGTTTGTGCTCGCGGTAATCATGGTGCCGATCGTGGCCGCCGTGATGCTGCGGGCGCGGGTGCCCGAGGCGCAGGCGGCCCTGGCGGCACTTCGCCGTTGGGTCGGCGCCCGACCCGCCGAGGCTTCCAGCCGCAAGCAGGTGGTGCCCTCCCCGGCTGACCAGTTGCCCCGGCGCGCGCCGGCTCCGCCCCGTCCCGGCGCCCCGATGAACGTCGCTGCGCACGGTCCCGACGCGCCCGATCAGCTGTTCCGCCCCGGCGACTTCCCGTACCCTGAGCAAAGGAATTCGAGTATGCCGGGGGGATATCCGGTTCGCCGGCCCGTCTGGCGGGGGCTTCCGGAGGAAGTTGCTGGGGAGGAGATGCGGAAAGGACCGGGGATGACCGACCGCCCATCGGACAACACCTCAGCCAAAGCTGTCTCCGAAACCGAATCGCCCCGGCAGGGCGCATCGACATCGGCTGTCGATGATTTCCAGCCCGACGTGCCGCCCGACCTCCAGGTCGGCACCGTGGGCGCATCGGAGCCGCCGACGCGCTCCAACGGCGACCCCTCCGCGGATCCCGAGCCCGAAACGACGCGCCTCGACGCCGGCCCTGATCCCATCGATCCAGCACCGGAACCGTCGTCCCCTCGCGAGGAGCTGCACCTGGTTCCCGGCGCCAGCATCGCCCGCGGTCGCTACCGGCTATTGGTGTTCCACGGCGGTGCGCCGCACCTGCAGTTTTGGCAGGCGCTCGACACCGCGTTGGACCGCCAGGTTTCGCTGACGTTCGTGGACCCGGACGGGATGCTGTCCGACGACCAAGTTCGCGAGATCCTGTCTCGCACGATGCGGCTGAGCCGCGTCGACAAACTCGGGATCGCCCGGGTTCTCGACGTCGTGCACACCGGCACGGGCGGCTTGGTCGTCGCCGAATGGATCCGGGGTGGTTCGTTGCAGGAGGTGGCCGACACCTCGCCGTCGGCCGTAGGCGCCGCCCGCGCGATGCAAACGGTCGCCGCCGCCGCCGAAGCCGCCCATCACGCCGGCGTCGCGCTGTCCATCGACCATCCCAGCCGGGTGCGGGTCAGCATCGAAGGCGACGTGGTGCTGGCCTTCCCCGCGACCACGCCCGAGGCCACCCCCGAGGACGACATCCGCGGCATCGGCGCCGCGCTGTATGCGCTGCTGGTCAACCGTTGGCCGCTGCCGGAGTCCGGGGTGCGCAGCGGGATGGCGCCGGCACCGCACGATCCGGCCGGTCAACCCCTCGAACCCAGCGCGATGGACCGGGACATCCCCTTCCAGATTTCCGCGGCCGCCACCCATTCGATACAGGGTGATGGCGGGATTCGCAGTGCCGCAACGCTTTTGAATCTGCTACAGCAGGCGACCGCGGTGGCCGACCGCACCGAGCTGTTGACCCCGCTGCAGGATCCGCCGCCGCCCGAACCGGTACCAGCGCGGCCGGGCCGGATTCGCACGCCCGCGCTGGAAGAGGCGCAGTCCCGTGTCCGTCGTCGCCGCGTCCTGACCATCTGGATCGGTGCCGGCGCCGCAATCCTGGTGGTGGCACTGCTGGTCA
>NZ_DATFZD010000390.1:0-14089 GCF_035314665.1 Mycobacterium sp.
GCAACAGCAGCGCGACCACCGCATTGGTGGCCAGCCCCGCCAGTGCCACGACGATCATCGGAATCCCCGGTACTTCCGGCGCATGGCCGATCCGGCTGATCGCTTCGCGAAGGATGATCGTCGCCACCCCGATCAGCAGGACGGCGTTGGCCACCGCGGTGAACACCTCGGCGCGGTGCCAGCCGTAGGTGCGGGCCGGCGAGGAGCTGCCGCGCCGGGCCAGCGCCAGGGCGCACAGGCCCATGAATGTCGCCGCCACGTCGGTCAGGATGTGGCCGGCGTCAGCCAGCAGAGCCATCGAGCCGATCACCAGCGCGGTGGTCAGCTCCACGACGAAGAACCCGCCCAACAGCACTGTGGCAGCAACCATTCTCGGCACGGGGGTGTCGCTGTTCGTGTGCTCGTGGCCGGCGCCCATGCGGCTAAATATATGCGTGAAAACGCATATATCGCAAGGCTGGATAGGCTACTGACAGCGTCGGGTCAGAACCAGGCGTGCCAGAACCGGGTCAGTTGCATGCCGGCGAGCGCCCAGTTGCTAGGCACGCCGGACAGTTCGTAGAACCAGAACACCACCCCGAAGAACCACTGGTTCAGCGGCGGCGCAATGAAGATCACCAGCAGGATCAGCCAGCCGAACTGCTTGAACGGTTCCAGCGCTCGCTGCGTCTCCGGACTCAAATGCGGCTCCAGCGCGCTGTAGCCGTCCAGGCCGGGGATCGGCAGCAGGTTCAGTAGTACCGCGGTGACCTGCAGAAAGCCCAGGAAGGCCACCCCGGCCCACAGCACCGGGTGTCGCGGGTCGAAGCCCAACCGGGTCACTGCCAGCAGCAGCACCGCGAGCAGCAAATTGGCCGCCGGCCCGGCCAGGCTCACCAGCGTGCGCTGCGCGGCCGTCATGAACGACGTCCGCAGATAGACCGCGGCGCCGGGCAAACCGATGCCGCCCAGCGCGATGAACAACATCGGCAGACCCAGCGACAGCAGCGGGCTGCTGTAGCGCCGCGGATCCAGGCTCAGATAGCCCTGCACCGCGATGTCACGATCGCCGAATCGCCATGCCATGAGCGCGTGACCGAACTCGTGCAGACACAACGACACCGTCCAGCCGGCGATCACGAAGATGAACACTGCGGCGTAGGCCAGCGCGCCCAGGTCGGCTCCGTCCCACCACGCGAGCACGCCGCCGAGCACCGCCACGCCGACGATGGCCAGAAAGATTGGGCTGGGCCGCACCGACGGGTGTAAGTCACGGCTGCTCACGTGACGAAGCTACCGACTGTGCCGACGATCCGGCTCCTCGCCCCTCGCGGCGCTCGTCACCGGACCAATAACCAGCCCTCGGTGTTGCGATAGAACGTCGACCGGCGCGCCGCCCTCGGCGCCGGCACGCCATCGCGGACCACGGCGACACCGCCGGTGCCCAGCTGCGCTGCCCGCCCGGCCAGCCAGCGGCGTGACTCGCCGCCCCACACCCGCGCCCGCAGGCCGGGCAGGGTGGCCGTCGGCTCGATCCGGACACCGGCAACCTCGCCGTCGAAAAGCACAGCGTCGTCGACGACGGCCTCGCCGTGCAGCAGCTGCTCGCCGTCGGTTGGTCGCCAATGCGCCGCGCCCACGATCGCCGTTCCAGTCTCGTCGCGGATCAGCGGCACCCGTCCAGCCGATCCGCGCCGCGCCCGTCGGGCCGCTCGGCGGCCCGCCGGCACCCGGTAAACCCGGGTGGCGGCGGTGCGCCGCCGCGGCGCATAGCCGACCTCGACGTCGAGTCGCCCGGCTCGCAGCAGCCGGGTGAGCACCGTCGCCAGGTCGGCGTCGACCCCGACCACCACCACCCGTCGCACTCCGACGATCGCGGCGTCGACGTCGCCGGGCTCGTCGATGTGCACCGCCGGCAGCCCGGTCAGCGGCCGCGGCACAGCCCCGATTGCCCCTCTGCTCAGCGGCCCGCTCGACGGGCCGCATCGTCGCGGGGCGTCTGCTTCGCCGAACATCAGCACGGCGATGTCGGGCCGTATTGTCACCGGGCGGTTTATTTGTCCGGCTCCTCCCCGCGCCTTTCGGCGCGTATCGTCGCCGGACGGGCCTCCTCGCAAACAGCTGCGATAGTGTGTGTCACCGGCTGGACCACAATATGCAGGAGAAACGCCATGCCGGCAATCGTCCTGATCGGCGCCCAATGGGGCGACGAGGGCAAAGGCAAGGCCACCGATCTACTCGGTGGCCGCGCCCAGTGGGTAGTGCGCTATCAGGGTGGCAACAACGCCGGACACACCGTCGTGCTGCCTACCGGTGAGAATTTCGCCCTGCATCTCATCCCGTCGGGTGTGCTCACGCCCGACGTCACCAACGTCATCGGCAACGGTGTGGTGGTCGATCCCGGCGTGCTGCTCGACGAGCTGAAGGGGCTCGAGGATCGCGGCGTCGACACCTCGAAGCTGTTGATCTCCGCCGACGCGCACCTGCTGATGCCCTACCACGTGGCCATCGACAAGGTGACCGAGCGCTACATGGGCAGCAAGAAGATCGGCACCACCGGCCGCGGCATCGGGCCGTGCTACCAGGACAAGATCGCCCGCATCGGGATCCGGGTCGCCGACGTTCTCGACCCGGAGGTGCTCACGCACAAGGTCGAAGCCGCACTCGAACTCAAAAACCAGATCTTGGTCAAGATCTACAACCGTAAGGCGCTGGACCCGGCGCACGTGGTCGAGGTCGTGCTCGAACAAGCCGAGGGCTTCCGGCACCGCATCGCCGACACCAGGCTGCTGCTCAACACCGCGCTGGAGGCCGGCGAAACGGTATTGCTGGAAGGCTCGCAGGGCACTCTGCTCGACGTCGACCACGGCACGTATCCGTATGTGACGTCGTCGAATCCAACCGCCGGAGGTGCCGCGGTCGGCTCGGGCATCGGGCCGACCCGGATCACCACCGTGCTGGGAATCCTGAAGGCCTACACCACCCGCGTCGGCTCCGGCCCGTTCCCCACCGAATTGTTCGACGAGTACGGCGAATACCTGTCCAAGACCGGCGGTGAGTTCGGCGTCACCACCGGGCGCCGTCGTCGCTGCGGCTGGTTCGACGCCGTGATCGCCCGCTACGCCACCCGGGTCAACGGCATCACCGACTACTTCCTCACCAAGCTGGACGTGTTGTCCAGCCTGGAGACCGTTCCGGTGTGCGTCGGCTACACGGTCGACGGCAAGCGTACCCACGAAATGCCCATGACCCAAAGCGATTTGGCTCGCGCCGAGCCGATCTACGAAGAGCTGCCCGGGTGGTGGGAAGACATTTCTGACGCACGGACCTTCGACGACCTGCCCGCGAAGGCGCGTGACTACGTGATGCGGCTGGAAGAGCTTGCCGGAGCACAGGTTTCGTGTATCGGTGTCGGCCCGAGCCGTGAGCAGACCATCGTTCGCCGCGACGTGCTGGCGGCGCGAGCGTGACCGAATCTTCGCAGAGCCCAGAACAACTCGATCCCGATTACGACCATCACGGCGGCTTTCCGGAATATGGCGCCGCCAGCCCGGGGCCGGGTTTCGGCCGGTTCGTCAGCGCCATGCGCCGGTTGCAGGATCTGGCGGTGTCCGCCGACCCCGGCGACGAGGTCTGGGAGGACGCCGCCGACCGTGCCGAGGCGCTATCCGCGCTGCTCGCGCCGTTTCACGCCCCGGAAGGCCAGGGTCCGGCCGGCCGATCGCCGCAACTGCCGGGAATGGGCAGCCTGCTACTGCCGCCGTGGACGATGAGCAGATTCGACCCCGACGGCGTCGAAATGCGGGGCCATTTCTCCCGGTTCCACGTGGGCGGCAACGGGGCGGTGCACGGCGGTGTGCTTCCACTGTTGTTCGACCATGTCTTCGGGATGGTGGTGCATGCCGCCGGTCGGCCGATCAGCCGGACCGGCTTCCTGCATGTCGATTACCGCAAGATCACCCCGATCGACACCTCGTTGGTCGTCCGGGGGCACGTCGGGGCTACCGAGGGTCGCAAGGCATTTGTCCGCGGCGAACTGCTCGATGGGGACACACTGCTGGCCGAGGCCAATGGCCTGATGGTGCGGCTGTTGCCCGGGCAGCCGTAATCGCGAGACGGTCGATCTCGCCCGCGCGTGCCTGCGGTTGTGACCGCGACAACCCCCGCCGTGTGGAGTAGCCTCGGACACAGCGGTAACTCACCCTCTCGACTAGCGGTCACCTTCCTTTCGGATCGAGGGTGGCGCTCGACCTCACCGATTGCAACGAGGTTTGTCTGTTACCGCGACCAGCGGGATCGTCGCCGACTCGGAGATGCGAGGCGAAGGCACCCTCGTCGGGATCTGGGCATGGATCGACACGATTCGTTCAGCCGGACCGGCGCTCTCGCACAACCCGTTTCACCGTTCTCCACCCGTTGGTGTGTGTTTGGAGTTTGTGACCTGATGCTTTTTCCCATGTCCCCAACCAATTCGATGTTCCTGCTCGCCGAGTCCGAGAGTTGTCAGATGCAGGTGGGCGGCCTGGCGTTGTTCTCCCCGCCTGAGGGCGCCCGCGCTTCGGACGTGCGCAAGATGTTCGCCGCGGCCGTCGGCCGCGACGAGGTGGCCGGCTTCTTTCGCAAACGGGCCCGCCGGTCGGTGACATCGCTGGGGCAGTGGGGCTGGGATTCCGGCGGCGACGTCGACCTCGACTACCACGTGCAGTATTCGGCGTTGCCGGAGCCCGCCGGGATGGCGGAGTTGTGGGCGCTGGTGTCCTGGCTGCACGCAGCCCGGCTGAACCGGGACCGGCCGCTGTGGGAGATACACCTGATCGAGGGGCTCGCCGACGGTCGGTACGCGGTCTACATCAAGATCCACCACGCGCTCGCCGACGGGGTGTCCGCGATGGAGATGCTGCGCGCGGCGTTGAGCGCGGACCCCGGCCGGCGCGGAGGGCCCGCGCTGTGGGAGCCGGTCGAGCCCGCATCGGAGCCCGCGCCGGCCGCGCCACGGGGCGGTCTGGATCTGTTACGGCTGCCGTCTTGGGCGATGGCGACGGCCTGGGGCGCGGCCCGGGAGGTCGCCGGGCTGGTGCCCGCGCTTGCCGGCACGCTCGAGCAAGCGTTGCGGCACCGCGATGGGCCGCTGTCGCTGGCCGCGCCCCGCACGATGCTCAACGTGCCGATTGACGGGGCCCGATCGTTCACCGGGCGCTCCTGGCCGTTGGAGCGGCTGCGTCTGGTCGCCAAGCAGAGCGACGCCACCGTCAACGACGTGGTGCTCGCCATGTGCGCCGGGGCGCTGCGCAGCTATCTAACCAGTAAGGGGGCGCTGCCGTGGGCGCCGCTGGTGGCGATGGTGCCGGTCTCGCTGCACGGCACCCGGCCCGAGGGCGGCGGGGGCGGCACCGCGGATGCAGGGAACAGGATCGGGTCGTTGACGTGCGGCCTGGCCACCAACCTGGCCGACGCCGGCGAGCGGCTCGCGGCCGTGCGGGCCGGCATGCGTGAGGGCAAGGCCGCGTTGGCCGCGCGCAGTCAGCTGCAGGTCCTCGCGATGAGCGCGCTGGGGGCCGTACCGCTCGCGCTGGGCATGCTGGTCGGTCACCACCGGCTGCTGCGCCCGCCGAACGTGATGATCTCCAACATATCCGGGTCGCCGGCGCCGCTGTATTGGAACGGCGCCCGCCTCGACGCCCTCTACCCGTTGTCGATCCCGGTTGACGGTCAGGCGCTGAACATCACCTGCACCAGCACCGACGACACGATTGCGTTCGGACTTACCGGCTGCCGCCACGCCGTCCCCGGGCTGGGGGCGATGACCGGGCACCTCGACGACGAACTCCGCCTGCTCGAGCGCGCCGCGGGAGTCTGACGACCGCGCTCGGCATCCCTCGGCCGGATCGCCGTTCGCCGCCGTTTCGGTGAGCCGCCATATCCTTGAGCAGCGTGCCGCAGTACGTGCAGCACCCTGACTCAGGGAGAAGGTGAAACCGGTGGCCCAGGACATGCCGCATGACGAGTCGGCTCACGGAAAGCACGAGCCGCCGGCCCAGCGCGACCCTGACCACGTACACCGGACCAAGGTGATGTTGCTGGGGTCGGGAGAGTTCAGCCGCGAGCTGGCGATCGCCTTCCAACGGCTCGGCGCCGAGGTGATCGCGGTCGAGCGGTATGCCGATGCGCCCGTGCATGGTGTCGCCGACCAGGCATTGGTTGTCAACATGGCCGACACCGACGAGTTGGGCGCGGTGATCAGGCGGCTGCAGCCGAATTTCATAGTCACGGCATCAGACGCGGTCGCCGGCGACGCATTGACGGCCGCGGCCGAAACCGGCGTCACCGAGGTTTTCCCCACCGCCCGCTGCGCGCGGCTCACCGCCGACCGGGAGGGACTGCGCCGGCTGGCCGCCGACGAACTCGGTCTGCCTACCGCCCCGTTCTGGTTCGCGGGATCGCCCGCCGAGCTACGGGCGGTGGCCGACCACGCCGGCTACCCGCTGCGGGTGCAACCGGTCGCCGGGATGGCCGGCGCGGGGCAGTCGATAGTTCTGCTACCGGCGGACATCGAGTCGGCCTGGCAGCGTGCGGTGTCGGCCGGTGGTCGGCTGGCGCACAACCGGGTGCTGGCCGAAACCCTCGTCGAGATCGACTTCCACGTCACCCTGCTCACCGTGCGCAGCGTTGGGCCCACCGGGCCGACGATCGATTTCTGCGCCCCGATCGGGCATGGTGAGGCCATCGGTGACGTGCAGGAATCGTGGCAGCCGCAAGATTTGAGCGCGGCCGCGTTGGATGCTGCCAAGTCGATCGCCGCCCGCGTCGTCAAGGCGCTGGGCGGGCGCGGCGTGTTCGGGGTGGAGCTGATGGTCCGCGGCGACGAGGTGTACTTCAGCGATGTCACCGCCCGGCCCTTCGAGAGCGGCCTGATCACGTTGCGCACTCAGCGGCTTTCGGAATTCGAACTGCAAGCGCGGGCAATCATGGGCCTGCCGACCGACGCCATCATGATTTCGCCCGGCGCCGCGGAGGTGATCTACGCCGGACATAACGGTTCCGGCCCGCCGGCTCAGAGCCCTAACGCGGTCGGTGTGCTGGCCGATGCGCTGCGTGCGCCGGAGAGCGACGCGCGAATGTTCGATCGCCACGAGCCCGAGGGACGCCGCCCGTTGGGCGTGGCCATCGTCACCGCCCTGGACGTCAGCACCGCGCGTAGCCGCGCCCGGGAGGTGTCGACAGCACTTCGCAGGCTTTGGTGATCGGCAGCGACGCGTTACCCACCAGCGCCCACCGACGGCGCTCCCAGCCAGATATGCGAGACTCGGGCGGGTGAGCTACGCAGGAGATATCACGCCGGAGCAGGCCTGGAAGCTGCTGGGTGAGAACCCCGAAGCGGTGCTGGTCGACGTCCGTACCGACGCCGAATGGCGCTTCGTCGGTGTGCCCGATTTGTCCGGCCTGGGCCGCGACGTCGTCTACATCGAGTGGAACAGCGTCGACGGCACCCGCAACGACAACTTCGTGGCCGACCTGACCGAGCAACTGCCGGCCGCCACCGGGGACCGGCCGGTGATCTTCTTGTGTCGCTCCGGCAACCGCTCCATCGGCGCGGCGGAGGCCGCCACCGGGGCTGGTTTCGCCCCGTCGTACAACGTGCTGGACGGTTTCGAAGGACATCTCGACGCCGACGGTCACCGCGGCGGGGTTGGCTGGCGCGCGATCGGGTTGCCCTGGAAACAAACATGACTGAGCCGAAATCGGTGCGGACACCGGAGCCGCTGCCCGACGGCGTCAGCCAGGCCACCATCGGAGTGCGGGGCGGCATCCTGCGGTCGCAGTTCGAAGAGACCGCCGAAGCGATGTATTTGGCGTCCGGCTACGTCTACGACTCGGCTGCCGCGGCGGAGCAGGCCTTCGCCGGCGACATCGACCGCTATGTCTACTCCCGCTACGGCAACCCGACGGTCAGCATGTTCGAGGAACGACTGCGGTTGATCGAGGGGGCGCCGGCGGCGTTCGCCACTGCGAGCGGGATGGCGGCGGTTTTCACCTCGCTGGGCGCGTTGCTGGGCGCCGGCGATCGGCTGGTCGCCGCGCGCAGCCTGTTCGGTTCGTGTTTCGTTGTGTGCAACGAGATCTTGCCGCGCTGGGGGATCGAGACCGTCTTTGTCGACGGCGACGACCTCACCCAGTGGGAGAAGGCGCTTTCCGTTCCGACCCAGGCGGTGTTCTTCGAGACGCCGTCGAATCCGATGCAGTCGCTGGTCGACATCGTCGCGGTCACCGAGCTTTCCCACGCCGCGGGGGCGAAAGTCGTGCTGGACAACGTCTTTGCGACCCCGTTGCTACAGCAGGGTTTTCCACTCGGCGTCGACGTGGTGGTCTACTCGGGCACCAAACACATTGATGGGCAAGGCCGTGTGCTGGGCGGGGCGATACTGGGTGACAAGGAGTACATCGACGGCCCGGTGCAGAAACTGATGCGGCACACCGGACCGGCGATGAGTGCGTTCAACGCCTGGGTAATGCTCAAAGGCCTTGAAACACTGGCGATTCGCGTCGACTATCAGAATTCCTCGGCGCAGCGGATCGCCGAGTATTTAGAGGGACACCCGGCGGTCAGATGGGTGCGCTATCCATTTCTGACGTCGCATCCGCAGTTCGATCTGGCCAAGCGACAGATGTCTGGCGGCGGTACCGTCGTCACCTTTGAACTCGACGTCCCCGACAGCGCGGCCAAGCGACGGGCCTTCGAGGTGCTGGACAAGCTGCGGGTAATCAACATTTCCAACAACTTGGGTGATTCGAAATCCCTTGTCACCCATCCGGCGACAACGACACATCGGGCGATGGGGCCCGAAGGGCGCGCCGCAATCGGCCTGGGCGACGGCGTCGTTCGAATTTCGGTCGGCCTGGAAGGCACCGACGATCTAATTGCCGACATCGACCAGGCGTTACGCTGAAAACTAGCAGCATACTCACAGCATTTTTAATCTGGTCGGTTACTCCCGTTTGGGGTATTAGCGCTGCGCGTTATCACGTTATTTACCTTGTCGTTTCCAGCTTTTTCCAGCGGGTTTGGTCGTTTAGAACCTTTAGTGCGATGGTCAAAGTGCTCGGTACCGTGAGTTAAGGCGTGTATGGCAACATAATGCGCCGATATCGCTGCCGGCTGAACAAATACGCCTGATTGCGCTGCGCCAGATATGGAGAGACCAGAGTGATTTCGTGCATTCGCCGCCCGCGGACGTCGCCTCATCCGTTGACCCGCGATTTTCTCGACTGGACGGTCGTTGTCGACGGACGCGAAGTTGCCTGGCAGAGCTATGCCGGTCCGCTGCGACTTGATGAGACAGACATCGCCATCGCTAGCCGCAAGTTGCTGTCGATCGAACCCTGCGACTTGCTCCACATGGTGGATGAGTATGTGGAGTTCTCGTCTCCGAACGATGAGCAATCGCGCTTGATCGTGCATTCGACCACACCGTTTGCGCGCGGCTTCGAGACAGACCTAACCGCGATGGTTGAGGGGCGACCGGTCTCGGACCTCACGACATACGTCGAGACTCGCGGTTTGTATCTCGCTCGCAGCGGCGATACAGCCGTCGGACGAACTCGCCCGTGGCGTCATGCGATCGCCAAAGAAGGGGTCCGGCGCTTGACGCTCCCGGATACCGATTACTACTACATGTCTCACGCGCTGCTGCGGCGGGCGGTCGATGCCGGCGACCGCGATCCCGTGCTAGCTCAGATGATCGAGATTCTGCGCGAGCGACCTTCGACTGTGGTGTCTCCGTACGACTTCGAACCCGAGTTCCAGATATTTGTCACCTGGCTGGCACAGGCCGCCGGTCTTCGGCGAATTCGCGTGGATGCCAACAATTCCCGTCTGGGAGCTTGGAACGGTAAGCGGATGTTACATCCGACCGTCGACTCGGCGCTGCGGCTGAACGGCCAAGTGTCCGACGAACCTGCCCCGCTCATCTTGGATCAGGAACATCGTGCGAGCGAGGCGTTTCAGGCTCTGCGCACAGCAATTCCCGTGATCCCGGGCTATACCGTTCCGTGGCAGGAGAATCGCTACGACTTCGGTCGTGATCTTCTGCGTGCGAGCGCGCTTTTGAAGGAGCGCTACGGCCTCTCGCACGGTTGCCTGAAGCCGTCCGACGGCGGAAATGGCGGCCGCATCGTCGCCGACATCGAACTCGATGACACGCCGCGGCTGGAAGAGCTCGCAACGAAGGCGTGGAACTTAGGCGGCGATCAAGTTCTCGAGGCGCACGTCACCTACTTCGAGCGACACATCGGCGGCGAGCAAGTTCTGACCACGCCGTCGGCCCATGTCCGGTCAGGAAAGTTGTTGGACGGGTTGACCCTTCAATTCATGCGCGGTACTGCGTGGAAGGGCAACATCTTCGTGGGCGCCGCAGACTGGCAGGGCCTCGGGCTGGAAAAGGCCATGTACGCTAAGCTGCGCGGAGCGATGGGCGACCTGTCGCGGCGGCTGGGCTTGCTGCATTGTGGCGTCGACTTTGCGATCGGGACGTTGGGCGGAAAGTTCGGCGATACCGTCGTGGCCGCCGTTCAGGACATCAACCCGAAAGTCACGGGTGCCTTGTTTTTGCGCGAGTTCATGGCGCGCCATCCCGCCGTCGGGGGAGGGGCAGCGACCCGTGTTCTCCTTCCGGAGGCTACGGCGAATGCGGAGAAGATCCGATCGCTCGTGTCGAAATTCTCAACGGCACAACAGCCTTGCGAGGAGATCGCCGTCGTGCCCGGACGTTGGGCGATGGTCGCCACGTCGGGGCAAACTTCGCTATCCGCCGGTGCTCAGGCGCTAACCCTGGAGCGGATGCTTGCCGTTGGCGCCGGAATGTAACACCGAACGCGTGGCACTCGCCGTCAACACACTAAGTGCTGAAGGTGTCGACGAGATAACAATTCCCGCAACAAGATCGCCGCGTAAATAATTCAGCGCGACGCGCCAGACGAATACCGGGAACAGCGCCTTGCGCAACTTATCGTCACTTCGTGTACCGCCGTACGGTTCTGAAGCTACCGCTGCTGTTGGCAGCGGGCACGGCTCTGGCCCAATCACCGCGTGCCTCGGCGGAGCCGCCCCGCGCTTCTGCCGAACCCAGTCGGTGGTCACCCGACCGCGCCAACAGTTGGTATCAAGCGCAAGGTTGGCCCGTCGGCGCCAACTTCATCACCTCCAACGCCATCAACCAGCTCGAGATGTTTCAGCCCGGCACCTACGACCCGCGGCGCATCGATACCGAACTGGGCTGGGCCCGGTTCCACGGGCTCAACACGGCGCGGGTCTTCCTACATGATCAGCTGTGGGCGCAGGATTCCCGTGGCTTCCAAACACGTCTCGCGCAATTCGTCGGCATCGCTGCGCGCCATCGAATCAAGCCACTGTTTGTCTTGTTCGACTCCTGTTGGGACCCGATGCCCAGACTGGGTCTGCAGCACCCGCCGATTCCCGGGGTGCACAACTCCGGATGGGTGCAGAGTCCTGGCGCCGAACGCATCGCCGACCCTCGCTACACCCGCACGCTGCAAGACTATGTCACCGGCGTGCTGACTCAATTCCGCAACGATGACCGGGTTTTGGGTTGGGACCTGTGGAATGAACCCGACAATCCCGCTAAGCAGTACCGCAGCGTGGAGAGGTCCGACAAGCTGGAACGCGTCGCGGAGCTGTTGCCGCAAGTGTTCGCGTGGGCACGTTCCGTCGATCCCCGCCAACCCCTGACCAGCGGGGTGTGGGACGGCGAGTGGGCAGATCCAGCGAGCCGCAGCACAATTGCCGGCATCCAACTTGCCAACTCGGACGTGATCTCATTCCACTCCTACGCCGGACCTTCGACCTTTGAGTCCCGGATCGGTGAGCTAACGCCGCAGGGCCGGCCGATCCTCTGCACCGAGTACATGGCTCGGCCGCAGGGCAGCACCGTCGAGAGCATCCTGCCAATTGCCAAGCGGCACAACGTCGGCGCCATCAACTGGGGTCTGGTCGCCGGTAAGACCCAGACCTATTTTCCGTGGGACTCCTGGAATCACCCGTACACGTCGATTCCGAAGGTATGGTTCCACGATCTGCTGCGGCCGGATGGAACGGCGTTTGAGGGCGATGAATCTCAGACGATCAGAATGCTGAGCTCCTCGACGGCCGGCTGAACTACCCCGCTTCTTGCTCGACGTGTTCGGCTTCCTCGGCCGCTGTCAACGCGTCCTGCGCCTGCGCTTGCAGCTGGTTCATCGCCTGCCGGGCATAGATCATCTGGCTGGTGATCGCCATCTGCCCCCGGCCGCGACCCAAAAACGTGATCATCCAAGCGAGCACGGTGGTGATGCGGTTTTTGTGGCCGACCAGGTAGTACAGGTGCAGTACCAACCAGGCCAGCCACGCGATGTAGCCGCCGAACTCCAGCTTGCCGACCTGTGCCACGGCATTGTGCCGTGAGATCGTCGCCATGCTGCCCTTGTCGAAGTATTTGAACGGAGCGCGGTGGGCCGGATCGTCGTGGCCTTTGAGTGAGCGCTTGATGCACTTCGTTGCGTAGGTCGCACCCTGGATCGCGCCCTGCGCCATCCCGGGCACACCGGGCACCGCCATCAGATCGCCGACGACGAACACATACGGATGTCCTTTGACGGTGAGGTCGGGCTCCACGATTACCCTTCCCGCACGGTCGATTTCGGTGCCGTCGGATTGCTTGGCAATCATTTTGCCCAGTGGGCTGGCCGCAACACCGGCCGCCCATACCTTGCACGCGCATTCGATGCGGCGCTGGGATCCGTCGCTGTCCTTGACGGTGATGCCTTGATAGTCGACTGCGGTCACCATCGCGTTGAGCTGGACGTCGACGCCCATTTTTTCCAGCCGTCGTTGGGCCATGGAACCCAGTTTCTCGCCCATCGGCGGCAGCACCGCGGGCGCAGCATCGAGCAGGATCACCCGGCAGTCGGTCGGCTCGATGTTTCGAAACGCACCGGCGAGCGTGCGCTCGGCGAGCTCGGCGATCTGCCCGGCCAGCTCGACGCCGGTGGGGCCGGCGCCGACGACGACAAACGTCAGGCGGCGTTGCCGCTCGGCCAGGTCGGTGGTGACCTCGGCCGCCTCGAAAGCGCCCAGGATCCGGCCGCGCAGTTCCAGCGCATCGTCGATGCTCTTCATGCCCGGGGCGTAGGTGGCGAAATGGTCATTGCCGAAGTAGGACTGCTGCGCCCCGGCCGCGACGATGAGGCTGTCGAACGGGATCACCGTGTGCATGTCCATCAGCCGCGACCGCACCGTCTGCGCCGTCAGGTCGATCCCTTCGACGTCGCCGAGCAGCACCTTGACGTTCTTCTGCTTACGCAGAATGAGCCTCATGCTCGGGGCGATCTCGCCCTCGGACAAGATCCCGGTCGCCACCTGATAGAGCAGCGGCTGAAACAGATGGCTGTTCGTTTTCGAGATCAGCGTGACGTCGACGTCGGCCCGCTTGAATGCTTTGGCGGCGGTGAGCCCGCCGAATCCCGATCCGACGATCACGACGCGGTGGCGGTGGTCGGTAGCCGGCACAGTCACGGACCTCCTCGGTTACGACTCCGCTTGGGTTTCAGGCTAGGCCGATGTCACACCTCAACCGAAATCTTGCCGGATCCGCGGCCGACGCGCCCGGGGTGCCGCATCGATGATCGTGAACGGATAGCAAAATTACCGGGGCTGGTCGCTGACAAATGCGGAGGTGCGGTAAGTGAGTGTCGCCAGATCCATTCTGCTGTTCGCGGTAGCCGCGCTATTCGAGATCGGCGGCGCCTGGCTGGTGTGGCAAGGTGTCCGCGAGCATCGCGGATGGATCTGGGCCGGCCTTGGCGTAATCGCTTTGGGTGCCTACGGGTTTGTCGCCACTTTCCAAGACGATCCCCAGTTCGGCCGCGTTCTGGCCGCCTACGGCGGTGTCTTTGTCGCCGGGTCGCTGGCCTGGGGCATGGCACTGGACGGTTTTCGGCCGGACCGGTGGGACATCATCGGCGCCGCGGTGTGCCTGGCCGGGGTCGGCGTGATCATGTATGCACCCCGCGGGCGGTAGTCAATCTTTAGGCTCGACGACGCCCGTCGCGTGCTGCGCGC
>NZ_DATFZD010000391.1:0-15462 GCF_035314665.1 Mycobacterium sp.
AGGCTGTCCGCTGTTCTGCGGTCCCCTGGGATGCGGACAGTCGGCGTAGCTTGATGGCTTCGCCGATCACCTCGTTGCTGTACCTGTAGCCCTTGGCTCGCAGTGCCTCGCCCGCGGCGGGCCGGCCGGCGTCGGGTGCCACGCCGAGGTCATCGAGCAGGCGAGCACATTCGGCCACCTTGCCCCCCTCGGCTAAGACGTGGCGGGTGCTCGGCGTGCGTCGTAGAACGATCTTCGCCGGGTGGCAGTGTCCACGCTGGGGTTTGCACGTCAGCGTGACAGTGCTCTTGTCCCCGGCGGCCTTCAGCCGCCATACAGCGTCAATGTCGGCAATCTTGGCCGATGAGCCGCGAGGATCGGACCCGTTGTGTCCGGTGTGATCCAGGCGGAGAACGGTGCGCCCCTGAGCCTTTAGCGGTGCCATTGTGTGCCGTGCCAGCGCCCGGAAGGTGTCGGACTTATCCTCTGGGCCTTCAGTCAGTGTTGCCACGGTGTCGAGCACCACTACGTCGGGGTCGTAGTGCTCGGCTAACTCGGCAAGCTCGCGGCCACCTTCTTTGCCGTCGAGCGGAGGGAGGCCAGGATAGAGCAGGTAGACAAACCGCTCGACAAGTTCGGCGGGGTCGTAGCACATGCTGACGATGTGGTCGGCGAGGTCCCCGTGGCTGTTCTCGTTGTCGATGTAGAGCACGCGCTTAGGTTCGCCGACGTACTCGCCGAAGATGGGCTGTCCGGTTGCCAGTGCCGCGCACACATCGAAGGACAAGAGCGACTTGCCCTCTTTCGATGGCGCTACCAGGGCGTAGGACTTTCCACGCGCCAGGAAGTTCGGGGCCAGCCACTCAATGGCTGCGGTTTTACCTAAGGTGGTCCAGTCCACTGGGACATACCTCTGTATGGTCAATAGGTTGTTCTTTCGTTCATCATCTTTTGGTTATTTTGCTTAGGCGGTCATAGCCCGGACTACATCTCCGTCAACGCCATCCCCAACGCCTGGGCGTGATGTGCCAGCAACGGCACATCGACCGCGCCCGCATCGTACAGCAGACGGATCACCACGACATCGTTGCCCCGCGTGGTGGTGCGGTAAATGTCGCATCCGTCGATGCGGAGTACCGTTGGTTTGCGCATGCGCCCCCCTATATAGACCTATTTCGAATGTTTAATTTCTCGCTGATAACGCCGCGCCTATCGAGGATGGCGCGGGTGAGTTCATAAGCCAGATAGTTATCCGCGAACAGGAAAATACGGTGGATAAGCGGCTGGCCATCCTCGTCAACGGTGTTATCGGCACACGGCACCGGCGTCGCGGGCAGGTCCGAGTATCGGGGCGGTTGTGCGGTGCCGTGGCTCAGGGAGTAGTGGGCCGGATGCTGCTCAGGTGGATGACAGTATCGGCACACGCGGTTACCGGTGCCCCACTCCGCCACGTTCGGCTCAGCGAACCTACCGAAGATCCTCGGCCGGATCGGATCCGTGAGCGGATGACCGCCGCGACACATCACCTGTGGCCGGATCTTCTCCGGGAAGGTGAGCGGGTGGAGGTAGCGGACGACGTGAACGAGCGTCGTCTTGCCGGACTGCGACAACGGCACCCGGCCATCGGTGGTGGGGTTGATGCGCTTGGCCGGTGCCCATCGCGTCGCCCCGCCCTTACACGGCACCCGCCGGCCGGTGCTCCACACTTCGAGCGTGTCGCGGTGGACGACGTAATCTGGCCAGCCCGGTGCCCGACGCCAGCCCGGGACGGGCCACGTTGGCTCAGTGGTGTTCATCGGGGCAGCCTCGCGGCCAAGAACCCCCGTCTCACGGGCCAGTCGTAGTGCGCGCTGGTGACCATCCGGTCAATCCACAACCGATCAACTAATCCGGCAGCGGCCAGCTTGAGGACTGCACGCCGGGTGGACTCCACCTGTGCGCGAGTCGCGTTCTCGCCGGCTAGTTCCAGGACGGTTGTCCACGAGGCGTAGTCGTTCGTGTGGTGGTCGTCCAACGGGTCGGCGGTGTTCGCCTTCAGCTGCTCTAATATCCGGCGCTGCACCGCGCCTAGTCCCCGGCTCATAAGTGTTGACTAGGAGTGCAATTGGTCCCTAACTCAACACTTACAGCACCGACCGGTAACGGCCGGACGGTCTCGGCGGGCCGTGAAGGTGGCAGAGACGCCACGGCCGTGTCATCGCTGCGGGGAGTGCCGCGAGTGCGTCCCAGGTGGCCCTGAGAGCCGACGCGACGCATTTCGTAGAGTTTGAACCAAGCAACCGAGGACGCGTCCCAGTTGAAGGTGCCGGCTCGATCTGGGCGAGGGGTCACACTGCCGAACGACACCCCGTACTCAGTCAGGTGCCGACGCTGGTCTGTATTGACCTCGACGACGGTCCCGATAAGGCCACGAAACTGCGGCCAGGTTCCCTTGGACGGGTAACGGGTCTCGTCACGCTCAACGCGGACTCGATCACCGACGTTCACGCTCATGCCGTCACCGCCGCGCTCTTCAGCCACACCACGGATGGCCAATCACACTCAATCGCGGACACAGCCGCGGACTCGGTGTCGAACGTCTGCACGTCGATGACTTCGAGGCCGTCGGGGTGGCAGGGTCCAGCCGCCAGAATGAGGACCTGCCATGCGAACCTCCGGCGATGGCGGACACGTCTCGGTTGCCCGATCTGCGCGAACGCGGTGCATCCACAGGTGCTCAGCCCGACGTACTCGTGGCGGGTAACCATGTCGATGTCCTTCACTCGTCGGCCCACCCGTACTGCGCCCAGCCGCCGGTGTTCATGGGGTTGATGACGGGCGCCGCGCCGTCCTCGGTGATGACGACGGCGCCGTCGGGCCCGGCGGTCATGAACCCTCGCGCGGCATGTCGCTCAAAGCGCTCCCGCCGCTCGTCGATCTCCTCGACCGGGATCGGCCACCACGACGGCCCCGAGATCCCGCCGTCGAGCGCCTCGTGGACCTCATCGCTCCCGCATGGGCCGCAGATGGGGATGGACCGGCAGGCGGTGACCCGCGACCCTGCGGGAAGTTCACGTCCCTGCGGTAGTGGTCGATCGCATCGCGGGCAGAAGCCGTTCTCGATGTCCCAGATGATCTGGTCGGCGTCGCCGCCCTCGTCAACATCGGTGTCGTTCAGCACGGATGGGTGCCAGGCGTGGGTGCCAGAGAAGGTGTAGATCTTGTTCTCGTCGGTCATCACGCAGCACCCCCAATCGGCTTGCCCAGCTTCAGCACCGAGTCCCTGTCGAGCCGCAGGAGTCGCGGCCCGACGCGGTATGCCGTGAGTCGGCCTTGGGCGATCCAGCGCCGAATGGTCTTGGGATCCACGCCGAGCGCGTCGGCGGCCTGCTTGATGGAAGGTCGGGCCGGCAGGTCGGCCCACTTCTGTTGCTTCATGGTTCCCAGTGTCCGGACGGTTCACCAACTTTCGGACGTTCTGCGCACCAACCGACACTGTGCCCGTGCGCCAGCGGGACCGGAAACCCACAGTTCAGGAACAAGCTCACGATTCTTGACCTCGGCAGATGTTGCCCGACCGTTACGGCAGCAGCCGTGCTACGTCAAGCTTGACCTTCTCCGACACGATCTCGGCGGCGTACTGCGCGTAGTAGAACACCGCCCCGACGATCTCCACGGCCTTGGCGCAGTTGATCAGATCGCCGCCGTCGCAGTAGATCTAGGCCACCGCGTTGGCAGAACGACGACGACTCGCGAGTTTGCTCCGCGAAGTTGCAGTAAGGGTGCAAGGTCCTCGGAGAAGAGAAAAGGTCAGGGAGTAAAAACACTCCCTGACCTGCGGGGTGAGTGACGGGACTCGAACCCGCGACATCCAGGATCACAACCTGGTGCTCTACCAGCTGAACTACACTCACCATCGCCGCGGGCGCCCGAGGCGGCAGCGGCGACGTCGATACTAGCCGCTGGTGGCCTCCCCGGCCGAATCCATTTCCCCCGAGGCGGCGGACGGCGCCGCGATTTCGCCGGCGATCGCCTCGATATCGCTGGTCGACGGCCCGGGCGGGGGGACGAACGCGGTACGCCGGTAGTAACGCAACTCGCGGATCGACTCCTCGATGTCGGCGAGCGCCCGATGGGCCAGCCCCTTTTCCGGCTGCCCGTAGTAGATCCGCGGGTACCAGCGCCGGCACAGTTCCTTGATCGAGCTGACGTCGACCATCCGGTAGTGCAGGTAATCGTCGAGGGCGGGCATGTCGCGGGCGATGAAACCGCGGTCGGTGGCGATCGAATTACCGGCCAGCGGCGCGGTTTTGGCCTGCGACACGTGGGCGCGGATGTAGTCGAGCACCATGGCCTCGGCCCCGGCGGCGTCGATGGTCGACGCCCTGACCTCGTCGATCAGCCCGGAGCGGGTGTGCATCTCGGTGACCACGGGGATCATCTGCGCCAGCGCGTCGTCGTCGGCGTGGATCACGACGTCGATCCCGTCGCCGAGGACGTTGAGGTCACCGTCGGTGACCAGCGCCGCGATCTCGATCAGTCGGTCCTTGCCCAAGTCGAGGCCCGTCATCTCGCAGTCGATCCAGACCAGTTCTCCGCGCACAGCGCTCCACAGTAGGCCCAGCACGGCAGAGTTCCCTCCGTCGGCCGCGGTTTTCAGTAGTGTCATGGTGCGAGGATGGTGCGATGAGCACAGAAAGTGTCATGGTGCGATGAGTACAGAATCGGCAGCCTCCCCGGCTCAGCAGATCGCCGCCGGCTACGCCGTCGAGGGGCAGGCCCTCGACCTCGGGAGTGTGGTCGTCGACGGCACCGCAGATCCCACCGCGCAGGTTCGCATCCCGCTGGCCATGGTCAACCGGCACGGGCTGGTGGCCGGCGCGACCGGCACCGGGAAGACGAAATCCCTGCAGGTGATCGCCGAGCAGCTGTCGGCGGCGGGTGTGTCGGTGATGATGGCCGACGTCAAGGGCGACCTGTCGGGCCTGTCGCGGCCGGGGGTTCCGAACGACAAGATCGCTGCGAGGGCCTCCGACACCGGTGACGACTGGACGCCGACGGCCTTTCCGGTGGAGTTCCTGTCGCTGGGCACCGGCGGGCTGGGGGTGCCGGTGCGTGCCACGATCTCCAGCTTCGGGCCGATTCTGCTGTCGAAAGTGTTGGGGCTCAACGCGACCCAGGAGTCGACCCTCGGACTCATCTTTCACTGGGCCGACCAGAAGGGCTTGGCGCTGCTGGACCTGAAGGACCTGCGGTCGGTTATCACCTACCTGACCGGCGACGAGGGCAAGGCCGAACTGAAAACGCTCGGCGCGGTCTCGCCGACCACCGCCGGGGTGATCCTGCGGGCGCTGATCAACCTCCAGGCCGAGGGGGCCGACACGTTCTTCGGCGAGCCCGAGCTCAGCCCGAGGGACCTGTTGCGTGTCGACGCACAGGGACGCGGGATCATCTCGCTGCTCGAGCTGGGCGACCAGGCCGCGCGCCCGGTCATGTTCTCGACGTTTTTGATGTGGGTGCTGGCCGACCTGTTCACGTTCCTGCCGGAGGTCGGCGATCTGGACAAACCCAAGCTGGTGTTCTTCTTCGACGAGGCGCACCTGCTGTTCACCGACGCGTCCAAGGCGTTCCTGGACCAGGTCGAGCAGACCGTCAAGCTGATCCGGTCCAAGGGTGTCGGGGTGTTCTTCTGCACGCAGCTGCCGACCGACGTGCCCAACAACGTGCTCTCCCAGCTCGGCGCGCGGATCCAGCATGCGCTGCGGGCATTCACGCCCGACGACCAGAAGGCGCTGACGAGGACGGTCCGCACGTACCCGAGGACAGACGTGTACGACCTGGAGTCGGCGCTGACGTCGCTGGGAATCGGCGAGGCCGTGGTCACCGTGCTCTCCGAGAAGGGGGCACCCACGCCGGTCGCGTGGACGGACATGCGCTCGCCGCGCTCGCTGATGGACAGCATCGGCCCCGACGCGATCGCCGCCGCGGCGAAGGCCAGCCCGCTGCAGGCCGCATACGGCCAGACCATCGACCGCGAATCGGCCTACGAGATGCTGAACGCCAAGCTGGCGCCCCCCGCGCCGCCCGCCCCGGCCGACCTGCCGCCGGCGCCCCCGATGCCCGCCCCGGCCCAACCCCAGGGCCCGGGATTCTTGGATCAGATGATGGAAAACCCGGCATTCAAGAACGCGATGCGCTCGGCCGGCACCGTCCTCGGCCGCGAGATCACCCGCAGCATCTTCGGCACCGGCCGCCGTAAGCGTTAGTCGCCGCCCAGGCGCTTGTAGAACGCGCCGACGATCGGGGCGACGATCGCGCGCGGCGCGTAGCCGCTGGCCACCGACATGGCCTTCGACGTGATTCCCGGCACGATGCGCATCTTGTTGCGCTCCAGCGCGTCCAGCGACACCTTCGCGGTGTGCTCGGTGGAGATCCACAGGACGTCCGGCACCAGCCTGTCGACGAGCGACGCATCGGCCGGGTCGGCCAGGTCGGTGCGCACCGGCCCGGGCGCCAGCAGGGTCACGTGCACGCCGCTGGCCTTGAGCTCACCGCGCAGCGATTCGCTGAACGTGTTGACGAACGCCTTGCTGGCCGCGTACGTCGCGTTGTTCGGGATCGGCGAATTGCCCGCCGCCGAACCGGAGATCAGGATCCCGCCGGCCCCGCGCTCCACCATGCCGGGCAGCACGGCGAGCGCAAGGTCGTGCACGCCAAGGACGTTCAGCGCGACCTGTGCCTTCTCGGCGGCCGGGTCGAGCTTCGCCACCGGCCCGAAGGTCGCGGTGCCGGCGTTGGCGCACAGGATCGAGATGTTGCGTGCCGCCAGCTCGTCGGCCAGCTTCGCGCGCTCGGTCTCCTCGGTGAGGTCCACCGGCCGCACCTCGACCGTCACCCCGTAGCGCTCGGTCAGCCGCGACGCCAGCTCGTTCAGCACGTCTTCCCGCCGGGCGGTGACGATCAGGCTGTGTCCGCGGGCGGCGAGTTCGGTGGCCAGTGCCGCGCCGATGTTCTGCGAGGCTCCGGTGACGACAGCGCGGGCGTCGGGACGTGGTGGGGGTACCGGCATGCGGCAATGGTAGACATGGCGATCATGAGCAGCCCCGCGACGGGTTCGCCCACCGCCACGCGGTCGCGGGTCCTGGCGTGGGCGCTGTGGGATTGCGGCTCGACCGCGACGAACGCGATCGTTGTCACGTTTGTGTTCTCGGTGTATCTGACCGGCACCGTCGGCGCCGCCGGCGGGACTTCGCCGACCAGCTGGCTCGGCCGGGCGCTGACCGTGGCGGGCGTGACCGTCGCGCTGCTGGCCCCGGTGACCGGGGTGTGGGTGGCGGTGCCGCGGCGGCGCCGCGCCGCCCTGGCCGGGCTCACCGCGGCCGCGGTGCTGCTCACCGCGGCGATGAGCCAGGTCCGCGACGACCCCCGCTACCTGTGGCTGGGGTTGGCGCTGCTGGCGGCGACGGCCGCGTGCAGCGACCTGGCCAGCGTCCCGTACAACGCGATGCTGCGCCAGCTGACGACCCCGGAGACCGCCGGCCGTGTCTCTGGATTCGGTTGGGCCGCGGGCTATGTCGGCAGCGTGGTGCTGCTGGTGATCATCTACCTCGGCTTCATCTCCGGGCACGGGCAGGCACGTGGCCTGCTGCACATCCCGGTCGCCGACGGACAGAACGTGCGGGCCGCGATGCTGCTGACCGCCGCGTGGTTCGTCCTGTTCGCGCTGCCGCTGCTGATCGCGGGGCCCCCGCCGCGTGGCCTGCCGGATACCCTGCAGGACCCGCCGGATGCGCCGCCGCGTGGCATCCTCGGCGCCTACCGCAAGCTGTGGGCGGACGTCGAGGCGGAGTGGCGCCGCGATCGCAACGTCGTCTACTTCCTGCTGGCCAGCGCGGTGTTCCGGGACGGGCTGTCGGGGGTGTTCGCGTTCGGCGCGGTCCTCGGCGTCCGGGTGTACGGCGTCTCGCAGGCCGACGTGCTGCTGTTCGGGATCAGCGCCAGCACGGTGGCCGCGGTCGGGGCCGTGCTGGGTGGCCTGCTCGACGACCACGTCGGGTCCAGGCCGGTCATCATCGGATCGCTGGCCGCGATGATCGCGGCGGGGCTGGCACTGCTGTCCCTGTCGGGGGCGCTGGCGTTCTGGGTGTGCGGGCTGATCCTCGGCCTGTTCATCGGCCCGACCCAGTCGGCCGCGCGCACCCTGCTGCTGAGGATGACCGCCGACGGCAAGGAGGGGGTGGCGTTCGGCCTGTACACCACGACGGGCCGCGCGGTCGCGTTCCTGGCGCCGTGGCTGTTCTTCATGTTCATCGACTTCTTCGGAGCCGACCGTGCCGGCATGGGCGGGTTGCTCGTTGTGCTGGCGGCGGGGCTGGTCGGCATGCTTCTCGTCCGCGCGCCCCGTCGTTAGCTCGACGCGCTGCAGATCGTCAGGCCCGCGCCGCTGCGTTGCCGGACCTGCACTCCGTTGACGGTCACGGTGCAGGTGATGTCACGGCCGACGTTGATCACGGTCACGCTGGCCGACTCGGTGGCCGGCTTGGGCAGGCTGACTTCCTTGCGCCACGGCAGCACCACGTTGAACTCCGTCTGCATCACGCTGCCGGTGTCGACGTAGGTGATGTTGATCGCGCGGCCGGTCCCGCTGACCTCGTAGACGACGGGCTCGGTGTCGCCGCCCGGGGCGGTGGACTCCGTGGGGGTGGGCAGCGTCGGCAGCGGAAGCGGGAACATCGGGGTGGGCGACGCGGTCGTGGTCGGCGGGGTCGTCGTCGTGCTCGGCTCGGGCATCGCGGGGATCGGGGCGACGACGGTCTGCCGCGACGACGACGTGTTGGTGATGACCAGAGCGGCGACCAGCCCCACCACGACGAGCACCACCAGCCCGGCGGCGATCCACAGCCAGCGCGGCGTCTTCGGTGGCTCGGGCGGCGGTTCGGCGGGCGGCGGGCCCGGCGGAATCTGCCCGTAGGCCTGCGTCCAGTAGGGCGGCAACGGCTCGGTCGGGGCGGGCCCGGACGGCGGCGGTGCGGCGCCGTCCGGTCCGTACGGCCCATAGGGGGAGTTGCCGGCGTAGGCCGGGTCCGAGTAGGCCGGATACGGATTGCCGTACGGGTCGGTCGGGCCGTGCGGCGAGCCGGAGCCCGGTGAATCCGTCATATCCACCTCATGGCAGCGAGGGTACCTGCGCCGGCAAAGCCCGTTCGGGCTCTCCCGGCCGCCCGGCGCGGTCGGCCGGGACAATTACGCAGGTGACCGCCTCGATCCGTGGCATCCATCCGCACGGCGCGGCTGTTGAAAATGTGGCTGCTCAGCATGCAGAGTTAGTCGCATGGGACAGCAGGTGCGCGCCAACTACGGCGCGTCGCTGTCACCGGACGCCACCGCGTTCGCGCACATCGTCGACGACGGCGGCTACCCGCGGGCGGTGCAACGTTTTCTGCGCGGCTGGCGGGCCAGCTCGTCGCGTGATGTGGTGCTGCCGGTCGACGGCCCCGTCACCCGGGTGATCCACTCGGCCGACGGGCATTGGCTCGCCTGCGAGGTGGCGCCCGAAGGCAGCACCCGCACCCAGATCTGGGTGGTGACAACCGATCCCGATGACCGGATGTCGTGGCGTATCGATGGCGAGGAGTCCGGCACCGCCGAGCTCGTCGGCTGGGACGGCTCCCAGGTGGCCGCGATTCTGACCGGAGAGGACGGCATCGGGTCGTCCTGCCTGATCGATCCCCCCAGCGGGAATCGCATTGTGCTCGACCGCCGCTCGGCCGGACGGCTGGTGGACGCCTGGGCGGGCGCGTCACTTGTGCGGGTCGGGCCGCGCGGGTACCGCGAGCTGATCATGCTGCACGGGCTCACCGAGATCGCGTTGCTGCCCGCCGATCCCGGCTCGACCACCGACGCCGGCATCATCCTCGACGACCACCACCCGCGCCGGATCCGCTACGGCCTCACGGGGGAGGAGACCCGGCTGTATTACCCGCACAACGCCTACGACCTGAACAGCACGAAGGGGTATGTGCGAGCGTTGGTCCGAAGCGACAACGGATGCGATCACGCCCGGTTGCTCGAAGTCACCGCCACCGTGGACGGTGTCACGTATCAGGTGGTCGCCGAACGCCCCGATTGCGATCTGGACGAGTTCATCGTCAGCGACGACATGTCCACCGTCGCGCTGTTGTGGAATATCGCGGGCCGCAGCGAGTTGCAGATTCTCGAACTCACCGATTACACGCTCCACGAACCGCTTCCGCTGCCGGGCATGGTGGCTGGCGAGCTGAGCATCAGCGCGGGTGGCTCGATGGTCGCGATGACCGTGGAGAGCCCGTGGCTGCCGCGAACGGTGGAACTGGTGGATCCCCGCACGCGCGAGTGGGAACGCATCGACCGCGATCCCAGCCGCGGTCCTGTCGTCAGGGGCTCCGCACCCGGGCCGACGCTGGAAACGATCACCGCGCGTGACGGTTTTGTGTTCACCGGCTGGCTGCGGCGGCCGCCGGCCGGCGTCCCCCCCGCGGGGGCGCTGATCTATTTGCACGGCGGACCCGAAGGCCAGTCGCGGCCGGGATACAGCGAGATCTTCCCGGGGTTGCTCAACGCCGGGATCACCGTGTTCACCCCGAATGTCCGTGGCTCAGGCGGCTCGGGCCGAACGTTCATGCATGCCGACGACAAGGAGAAACGGTTCGCCGCCATCGATGACGTCGCCGACTGCGTGCGGTTTCTGATCGGCAGCGGGCTGGCCGATCCCGGCCGCGTCGCGTGCGCGGGCTGGTCCTACGGCGGCTATCTCACGTTGGCCGCGCTGACATTTCACCCGGCTTTGTTCGCCGCGGGCATCAGCATCTGCGGGATGAGCGATTTGACCACCTTCTACCGCAACACTGAACCCTGGATCGCCGACGTGGCCTACCCGAAATACGGCCACCCCGTCGGCGACCGGGAACTGCTCGAAGAGCTCTCCCCGCTGCGACGCGTCGAAGCGCTGACCGCTCCGTTGCTGGTGGTTCACGGTGCCAACGACACCAACGTGCCGGTCAGCGAATCCGGGCAAATCGTCGACGCGCTGCGAAGACTCGGCCGCGAGGTGCGTTACCTGCTGTTCGACGACGACGGTCACGACATCGCCAAGAGGGAGAACCGTGCCAAGCTGGCGGTCGCGATCGGCGAATGGCTCACGTCAGCCTTTGCGGCGGCGCGCGCCGCGTCGTGACCCGATCGTTTGCGAGGGCAACTACTGCGAAGCCGCCTCCGAAGCCTCGCGTTTGGAATATCGTCGTGGGGGTAAACAGTCGGGCAGCGAAAGCGGATGGAGGCAGACCAAATGCGATTCGGTGGAGTTATCGGCTTGATCGTGCTGATCTGGTTGTTGATCGGGGTGCTGGCGGCCTGGCAGCGGGATTACTTCAAGAACGGCGAAACCAACTGCGCCACAGCTGGAACAGTCGCGCTGACTGTTGTGGCAGGCCCGCTGAACTATGCGGGCGTGAACCCCAGGGTCGAAAACTGCAACATTCCCAGACCCAGCGGCAGCGGGCCCTTGAACAACTGGCAACAAGCAGCCTGAACGATTGGAGTGCCATGATTGTCGTCGGAGCGATTCTGCTCATCCTGGGATTGATCCTTAAGATCTACTGGCTGTGGGTGGTTGGTGTCATCCTGCTGGTGATCGGCGCCGTGTTCTGGCTTCTCGGCCGTGCCGGGCGCCCGGTGGGCGGCCGCCGATACTGGTACTAGCGGTCTGTGCCGCGGTGGCCGCCCGAAAGGGCGGCCACGGTCATCTCCCGCAGGATCGCGCGCGAATGCGCTGTGCCGGCAGCCTTCCCGTTCGGGCCAACACTGTGCGGCGTCGAGTTGAGGAGGCCGAAGGCGGCGTGCGCCATCAACCGCGCGTCGGCCTCGGCCGGGCCGTCTCCGCGCCGCCGCAGCACCTCCACCCAGATTTCGACGTATTGCCGCTGGGCCTTGCGTACCTGACGTTTCGCGGTCGCCGGCAGATGGGCGAGGTCGCGGTCCTGTATCCGGATCAGGTCCGGCTCGCCCAGCGCGAAGTCCAGATGGAAGTCGATCAGCCCGTCGAGGGCGGCACCGGCGTCGAGGCCGTTGTCGGCGGCCTTCGACACGACCGACCGCGCGCCGGCGAGCAGGCGCGTGCTGATGCCCACCAGCAGCTCGACCAGCATCGCCTCCTTGTTCGGGAAATGCCGGTAGATCGCGGGGCCGCTGACACCGGCGGCCGCGCCGATGTCCTCGAGCCGCACGGCCAGGTAGCCCCGTTCCGCGATCAGCCGCTCGGCGGCGGCGATCAGCCGCGAGCGGCGATCCGACTTCATCCGGTCGCGTCTGGTCTGATCTTGGTCGATGGACATTTCAGTTAAGCGTAACTAACATCGGGTGAGTTAGTCGTGATTAACTCCACGTGGGCGGCGGTGTGACACCTCAGGCATCCAACCGCGAGCAGCATCGGGCAGCCAACCGCGAGCAGCATCTGGCGCTCGTCGCCGAACTGCGCGCGAAGCTGGCCGCCGCGGCGGTGGGCGGTCCCGCACGGGCCCGCGAGCGCCATGTCAGCCGCGGCAAGCTGCTGCCCCGCGAGCGGGTGGACGGGCTGCTCGACCCGGGCGGCCCGTTCCTGGAGCTCTCGCCGCTGGCCGCCGACGGCATGTACGACGACGAGTGCCCCGGCGCGGGCATCATCACCGGTATCGGCCGGGTCTCCGGTCGCGGGTGTGTCATCGTGGCCAACGACGCAACCGTCAAAGGCGGCACGTACTACCCCGTCACGGTCAAGAAGCATCTGCGCGCACAGGAGGTGGCCGGGCAGAACCGGTTGCCCTGCATCTATCTCGTCGACTCCGGCGGAGCGTTCCTGCCGCGCCAGGACGAGGTGTTTCCCGACCGCGAGCATTTCGGCCGCATCTTCTACAACCAGGCCACCCTGAGCGCGGCGGGCATCCCGCAGATCGCGGCGGTGCTGGGCTCCTGCACCGCCGGCGGTGCCTACGTGCCGGCGATGAGCGACGAGGCCGTGATCGTGCGCAACCAGGGCACGATCTTCCTCGGCGGGCCGCCCCTGGTGAAGGCCGCGACCGGCGAGGTGGTGACCGCCGAGGAACTCGGCGGCGGCGACCTGCACGCGAAAACCTCCGGCGTCACCGACCATCTGGCGCACGACGACCGCGACGCGCTGCGCATCGTGCGCCGGATCGTGTCCACGCTCGGGCCGCGCGGGCGCTACGCCTGGGACGTGGCGCCGTCGGTTCCGGCGACCGCCGATCAGGCCGGGCTCTACGACGTCGTGCCGATCGACGCGCGCGTGCAATACGACGTTCACGAGGTGATCACCCGGATCGTCGACGGCGGCGAATTCGCCGAATTCAAGGCCGATTACGGCACCACGCTGGTGACCGGCTTCGCCCGCATCCACGGCCACCCGGTCGGCATCGTCGCCAACAACGGCGTGCTGTTCTCCGAATCCGCCTTGAAGGGCGCCCATTTCATCCAACTGTGCGACAAGCGGATGGTGCCGCTGCTGTTCCTGCAGAACATCTCCGGCTTCATGGTCGGCCGCGACTACGAGGCCGGCGGCATCGCCAAGCACGGCGCCAAGATGGTGACGGCGGTTGCCTGCGCGCGGGTTCCGAAGCTGACCGTGGTGATCGGCGGCTCCTACGGCGCGGGCAACTATTCGATGTGCGGTCGCGCGTATTCGCCGCGTTTCCTGTGGATGTGGCCCAACGCGCGGATCTCGGTGATGGGCGGCGAGCAGGCGGCGTCGGTGCTGGCGACGGTGCGGGCAGACGCGCTGCAAGCCGCGGGAACCCCGTGGTCGGCCGGTGAGCAGGAGGTGTTCAAGGCGCCCATCCGCGAACAGTACGAGCATCAGGGCAACCCGTACTACTCCACCGCCAGGCTGTGGGATGACGGCGTGATCGATCCGGCCGACACCAGAACCGTCCTGGGACTTGCGCTTTCGGTGGTCGGCCAGGCCCCGGTCGAATCGGTTTCCTACGGCGTGTTCAGGATGTGACCGTGTCTCTCGCGTCGCTGCGCTCGCCCCGGAAGGCGGGCTTCGACACCGTGCTGGTGGCCAACCGCGGCGAGATCGCGGTGCGGGTCATCCGCACACTGCGCACGATGGGAATCCGGCCGGTCGCCGTCTACAGCGACGCCGACGCCGATGCGCGCCACGTCGCCGAGGCCGACGTCGCCGTGGCGATCGGCCCGGCGCCCGCGCGGCAGAGCTACCTGAACATCGAGGCGGTCGTCGAGGCGGCCCGGCGCACCGGCGCCCAGGCCGTCCATCCCGGCTACGGATTCCTCTCGGAGAACGCCGATTTCGCGTCCGCCCTGGACGCGGCGGGCGTCGTGTTCATCGGCCCGTCCGCGGCGGCGATCAAGACGATGGGCGACAAGATCGCCGCCAAGTCCACCGTCGCGGCATTCGGGGTGCCGGTGGTCCCCGGCGTGGCGCGGCCCGGGTGCTCTGACGCCGAGCTGATCGCCGCGGCCGGCGAGGTCGGGTACCCGGTGCTGGTCAAACCGTCCGCCGGCGGCGGTGGCAAGGGCATGCGGGTCGTGCGGCGCGAGGACGAACTGGCCGCCGCGCTGGCCGGTGCCCGGCGCGAGGCGGCCGCCGCGTTCGGCGACGACACCTTGTTCCTCGAGCGCTATGTGCAGCGCCCCCGGCACATCGAGGTGCAGGTGCTTGGCGACGCCTACGGCAGGGTGATTCATCTCGGTGAGCGGGAATGCAGCCTGCAGCGCCGGCACCAGAAGGTGATCGAGGAGGCGCCGTCGCCGCTGCTCGACGACACGACGCGGGCCAGGATCGGTGCGGCCGCCTGCGACACCGCGCGCAGCGTCGACTACACCGGCGCGGGCACCGTCGAGTTCATCGTGTCGGCCGAGCGCCCCGACGAGTTCTTCTTTCTGGAGATGAACACCCGCCTGCAGGTCGAGCACCCGGTCACCGAGATGGTCACCGGCGCCGATCTCGTCGAATGGCAGGTCCGGATCGCCGCCGGCGAGGAGCTGCCGGTGACGCAGGACGACATCACGCTCTCCGGGCACGCGATCGAGGCCCGTGTCTACGCCGAGGACCCGGCTCGCGGGTTCTTGCCCACCGGCGGGAAGGTGCTCGGCATCGTCGAGCCGGCCGGGCCCGGGATCAGGGTCGACTCGGGTCTTGCCGCCGGCTACGTCGTCGGCAGCGACTACGACCCGATGCTGGCCAAGGTCATCGCGCACGCCGAGGACCGCGCATCCGCACTGCGCCGAACGGACCGGGCGCTCGCCGGGACCCGCATCCTCGGAGTGGTCACCAACATCGAGTTCGCCCGGTTCCTGCTGTCCGACGAGGACGTGATCGCCGGCCGACTCGACACCGGGCTGCTGGAGCGCCGGCTGCCGTCCTTCGCCGCGGGCGGGATCCCGGACGAGGTCTTCCTGGCCGCAGGAGCGCTGCGATGGCTGGCCCGCTGGCCTGAGCCGGGCACTGCCGAT
>NZ_DATFZD010000392.1:0-4267 GCF_035314665.1 Mycobacterium sp.
TCTGCGATCAGGCCGATGACCTGGCGCGCACGGTGGCCGCCGTCTACTCCGAATACCAGCACCGGCTGCGGGCGGCCAACGCGCTCGACTTCGACGATCTGATCGGCGAGACGGTCGCGGTGCTGCAGGCTTTCCCGCAGATCGCCCAGCATTATCGTCGGCGGTTCCGGCACATCCTGGTCGACGAGTATCAGGACACCAACCATGCCCAGTACGTGCTGGTGCGGGAGCTGGTCGGCCGCGACGTCGAAGATGGTGTGACGCCCGGTGAGCTGTGTGTGGTCGGCGACGCCGACCAGTCGATCTATGCGTTCCGCGGCGCCACGATTCGTAATATCGAGGATTTCGAACGCGACTACCCCAACGCCACGACGATTCTGCTCGAACAGAATTACCGCTCCACGCAGAACATTCTGTCGGCGGCCAACTCGGTGATCTCGCGCAACTCGGGACGTCGGGAAAAGCGGCTGTGGACCGACGCCGGCGAGGGCGAGCTGATCGTCGGCTACGTCGCCGACAATGAGCACGACGAGGCACGATTCGTCGCCGAGGAAGTCGACGCGCTGGTCGGCGGTGGCGATCTCACCTACAACGATGTGGCGGTTTTCTACCGCACCAACAACTCGTCGCGGTCGTTGGAAGAGGTGTTCATCCGCGCCGGCATTCCGTACAAAGTCGTTGGGGGTGTGCGGTTTTACGAGCGCAAGGAAATCCGCGACCTCGTCGCATATCTTCGGGTGCTGGACAATCCGGGGGACGCGGTCAGCATGCGACGCATCCTCAACACGCCGCGCCGCGGCATCGGTGATCGGGCCGAGGCTTGCGTGGCGGTGTACGCCGAGAACACGGGTTCCAGTTTCGCCGACGCGCTCGAGGCCGCCGCCGAAGGCAAGGTGTCGATGCTGAACACCCGGTCGGTCAAGGCGATCGCGGGTTTCGTCGAGATGCTCGACGATCTGCGTGGCCGGCTCGACGCCCCGCTCGGGGAGCTGGTCGAAGCGGTGCTGGAGCGCACCGGATATCGCGCGGAGCTGGAATCGTCGTCCGACCCGCAAGACTTGGCCCGGTTGGACAACCTCAACGAACTCGTCAGCGTCGCACACGAATTCGCCACCGACCTGGAGAACGCGGCGGCGCTCGACGAGACGGTCGGCACGCCCGACGACGAAGACGTGCCGGACACCGGTGTGCTGGCGCAATTCTTGGAGCGGGTGTCGCTGGTCGCCGACTCCGACGAAATCCCCGAGCACAGCGCCGGTGTGGTGACGCTGATGACGTTGCACACCGCCAAGGGGCTGGAATTCCCGGTGGTGTTCGTGACCGGTTGGGAAGACGGCATGTTTCCGCACATGCGGGCATTGGGCGATCCCAATGAGCTTTCCGAGGAACGGCGGCTGGCCTACGTCGGGATCACCCGGGCGCGTCAGCGGCTGTATGTCAGCCGGGCCAAGGTGCGGTCGTCGTGGGGACAGCCGATGCTGAACCCCGAGTCGCGGTTCCTGCGCGAGATCCCGCAGGAGCTCATCGACTGGCGGCGCACCGACCCCACCCCGTCGTTTAGTGCGCCGGTCAGCGGCGCCGGGCGATTCGGCTCGCCGCGTCCGTCGCCCACTCGTTCGTCGGTGAGCAAACGCCCGCTATTGGTGCTGGAACCCGGCGATCGGGTTACCCACGACAAGTACGGGCTGGGCCGGGTGGAAGAGGTGTCCGGTGTTGGCGAATCAGCCATGTCGCTGATCGACTTCGGCAGCTCAGGGCGGGTCAAGCTGATGCACAACCACGCTCCCGTCAGCAAGCTTTAGCCGTCGAGCAGCCAGTCCTTGGTGCGTGGCAGCAGCGCCAACACCGCGGTGGAAATCGGCAGCAGGGGCAGGGCGTGCACAATCCAGGCGACGCGTGCTCCGGCGATGAACACGCCACCATAGGTCAATAGGGCGATCACCGCCCCGGCCACGATCAGGTAGCGGCCCAGCGAACGGCGAAGCAGCAGCATGATCACACCGCAGATCGTGGCCAGTGCGAACACCATCGCGAGGAACGCCACCGCGACGCAGAACAGCCGGTCGGATTTCCACCAGCCCGCGATCAGGTCGGTTGCCACGACCGAGGTCGCCCAGCCGCTGACGATGCTGACAGCGGCGGCGGCCACCGCCGTCGCGCTGACGGGTTCACCCGGCAGGCCGCTCGCGCGAGGCGGGCGCGGGCTGGGCCCGGCGTAGGCGGAGGGCGGGGGCTGGCGCGGGATCTGCGTCGTGCGGGCGTCGTCCAATATCTGCGGGAGCGGCGCGGTCGGCGCTCGCCGGATGATACGCGTCTGGGGCGCGCTTTCAGGCGCCGGAGAGCTGACGCGGGCGCGCATGGGCTCGCTTGGCGTCTGGGTGGGCGGGTGATCGCCTGGCGTAGGGTTGTTCGGTCCGGTCACCGGTCAACCGGCGAAGGTGCCGACGGACAGGCCACGTTTGGCCAGCCACGGCACCGGGTCCACGCGTTGGGTGCCACCCAGCAGCACCTCGAAATGCAGGTGGGGGCCGGTTGAATTGCCGCGATTGCCCATGGTGGCAATCTGGTCGCCCGCCATCACGCGCTGACCCACGCTGACCATCGTGGTGTTGACGTGACCGTAGAGGGTGACCGTTCCGTCCGCGTGGCGCAGTTTGACCCACATCCCGTAGCCCGCGGTCGGGCCGGCGTCGATGACAACTCCGTCGGACACCGCCCTGATCGGGGTGCCGATCGAGTTCGCGAGGTCGATACCGGCGTGCAGCACACCCCAGCGGTATCCGAAACCCGAAGTGAATATGCCCTTCGTCGGCATGACGAACAGTGGCTGCTGCAGCCGGGCCTCGCGCTCGGCGCGCTCTTGGGCGAACGCGACGCCCTTGGCCAGCTCCGCGTTGTGCACCGCGACGTTTGCGGCGGGCTGCACGGCGACCATCTGCATGCCGCGGGCCGAGGTGGAGATGGGCCCGCCGTTCATGCTCGCCGAGTCGGCGGCCAGCACCGTCTCGGCCTTGGAGCGGTCGGAAGTGTGGGTGGCGGAGTGCGCAGCAGCGGCTGCGGCGCCGGCGGCCATGGCGCCGATCAACACCCGACCTCGCGTCGCGCCGTTCAGCTGTTTGCGGTGCTGGCCCCGGCGTCCGGGCAGATCCGGATCGTTTCGACGGCTGCGCAGCTCGGGCCGGTGCGAGTCGACCCGAGGCAGGACACGCGTCTCGTCCTCGCTGGGTCCGGCCAACGCCATGACAGGGAGGTTGTCGGTGTCGTCCAGGTCGTCGAGCTCGGGCGCGCGCAGAACCTGCGCTTCCTTGTCGAACGCGGAATTGTCGCTGAAGTCCAGGTCATCAAGGCTGCCGAACTCGTTGAACGGGATGATGTCGGTGACTTCGTTGCGGTCGAGTTCCAGCCTGCGGTCGCGCGATTGCCGTGCGCCTTCAGGCGCAGCAGACCGTGCAAGGCTGGGCTGGGTCAACCTGATTGTCCCTCGGAGCGTAACCAAAGCGTTATCTGGACCCTGAGACGTTAACGCCGACCACGCGGCATCGCAAGCCAAGCGGGAAATCCGCCTGTGAATGTGATTTGAATCACTTCAGGTGCTGCGGTGAGATCTGCCACATCCGCGGATGCCGACGACGGAACCCCTCGGCCGTGTCGATACGCTTCCCGCAAGCGGGCATCGGAAAACCCTGGGCTCGCGTACATACAGGCAAATAGGCCGACACATAGAAGTGAGCCCATGGATCTTTTCGAGTACCAAGCGAAAGAGCTGTTCGCCAAGCACAACGTCCCGACGACACCCGGCCGGGTGACCGACACGCCCGAAGGCGCCAAGGCGATCGCCGAGGAGATCGGTCGGCCGGTCATGGTGAAGGCCCAAGTCAAGACCGGTGGCCGAGGCAAGGCGGGCGGCGTGAAGTACGCCGCGACCGCTGAGGACGCCTACACCCACGCGAAAAACATCCTCGGCCTGGACATCAAGGGCCACATCGTCAAGAAGCTGCTGGTGTCTGAGGCCAGCGACATCGCCGAGGAGTACTACATCTCCTTCCTGCTCGACCGGGCCAACCGGACCTACCTGGCGATGTGTTCCGTCGAGGGTGGCATGGAGATCGAAGAGGTGGCCGCCACCAAGCCCGAACGGCTGGCCAAGGTTCCGGTTAACGCCGTCAAGGGCGTCGATCTGGCGACTGCGCGTTCGATCGCCGAACAGGGCCACCTGCCGGCCGAAGTGCTGGACGCCGCCGCGGTCACCATCTCCAAACTGTGGGAG
>NZ_DATFZD010000393.1:0-54202 GCF_035314665.1 Mycobacterium sp.
CGCTGAAACTGCGCGGGAGGCTATCGGCGACGCGGCAGGTTTCGACTGGTCGGTCGTCGGTTCGCGACATCTCAAGGGCATCAGCGGTGAGCTGAAGCTATACCGGGTCAGCAGGCTGGGGCTGTGACACCGGATTCGGCCCGAAAACGGCTTGCGGAAGGCCGCGCGGTGCCTCCTCCCCCGGCGCGCCGTCAAATCCTCTTCGTAGCAATGGATCTCACCAATAACGATGGATAAGATTATCCATCTTTTGTGTGCGACCGTTTAGGTGTGCCCGACAGCTCCGACGCCGTACCGGCTCCCATCCGGCTCGATGCGGAAACCAAGGCGGCTGAGGTCGATCCCTCCCCTGCGTGGTTCACCCACTTCCTGAATGACCGGCAGACCCGGAAACCGTCGGCACACACACCATGAAGGCCTACCGCCAGGACTTCATCGCGATCGCGACGCTTGTCACGGGTGGCAACCCGGCGCACCTCGCCGTAACTGACATAACGAAAGAATCGATGCGCCAAGCGTTCGCCGCCTACGCGCGCGATCACGAAGCTGCATCGATCCGGCGCTGCTGGTCCACCTGGAATGTGTTGTGCACCTTCCTGTACACGGCCGAGCAGCTGGCCGCCAACCCGATGCAACTGGTCGGCAGGCCGAAACTTGCCAAGCCCCTCCCCAAGGCCCTCCCCCGCACCGCCGTCGAAGTACTGCTGGAATCGCTTGCGCAGGACCAAGAATCGAAGCGCCAAACAGATTGGGCTGAACGAGATCTCGCACTCATACTCACCGCACTCCTAGCTGGCCTGCGTGCAGACGAGCTCCGCCAAGCTGACATCGGTGACCTTCCTACTACTGACGACGGAGCCGCGGTCATCCACGTCAAAGGCAAAGGCGGCAAGGAACGGAGTGTCCCCATCGAAGCCGAACTCCTATCGGTCATCGAGACATACCTCGAGAGTCGCGCAAATCGGTTCCCTGCAGCTACGAAACGCAAAGCGGACGTCGCGGGCTCCGCCCTATCGCGATGGCCCGCGCGATCACCGCTGTTCGTCGGCCGCGACGGTGAGCGCATCACCCGGGGAACACTGCAATCTCGAATCAAACGCGCTTTTAGGCGCGCCGGCCCTGATGCGCAGTCGGTGCCCAATGCGCTGGTACACGGGCTGCGTCACACTTACGCTACAGAACTGGCAGGCTCAGAGGTCAGTGTGTACACACTGATGAAGCTGCTTGGACATGAATCGATGACCACGTCGCAGCGATACGTGACCGCTGCAGGCTCTGAAACCCGAAGTGCCGCAGCGCGAAACCCTCTGTATGCACTTATCCCGCACGGAACGAACATCCAGAGAGGTGCGCCGTGATCGTCCGGCCCCGCGAGCGCGAAGCCTACCGGCAAACGAGGCGGCCACGTGACCGACTTCAAGAGTTGGTGTGAGCCAGTATCGGTCGTGATCATCGAGGGCCACTCAGCCGGAGTCCTGATGTCGAGCGACGACAAGGCCGACCGCGTCAGCCGCCGACTGGTTAAAGCTCATGGCGGCGATGGTTGAGCAGGTGCAGGACGAACTCGGCGGCTTGAGCCCGCATCCCGGCGCACCGTTCCCCAAAGTCGATATTCAGACCGCGGTTGCCCGCCTTGAACAGGTGAGGGAAGTGCTGCGCGGCGGCGTCGCTCTGTTCTATGCCGATAGCGATATGGAGTGCTTCAGCAGCGGCAGGCCGGTCATGGGGCGGCTGAGGATGTGCGACGGTAGCCAGTACTTGCAGCCCTGGCACCCTGACCCGGTACAGGAGCCGCCGCGCGAGATCCGCACCGTCACAACGTGAAACGGAACCCGCAAGCGGATCATCGTCTCCGCCCCAGGCGTTCTTGACGCCGTCTCGGACTTCCGGTGCTGAGTCTCCGAGCTGGGCGGTCGACTGGTGAGCGCTGTATCGACTTCCCGCTGGAAGCCCCATCAATAGGGGTACAGAGACCTCGCCGTCATGGCATCCTCTCGGCCCACGCCATATGCCCTTCGAAGCCAAGCGTTTTCGCCATGTCGCGGTAGCGATCCCGGAAGTCCAGGTATTTCACACCTTCATCGCGCGGTTGCGCGAGAAGCGCGCGCTGCCGCAACAGCCAGATGTCCCGCACAGCTAGGCCGTCGTCGGTCGGCGCCGCCGCTAAGAGTTCGATTGCCGCCTCGGCTTCGGCCACGTCACCGTCGGCCCCGCGATCCAGCAGTGTCTCCACCAAAACACCCGTCGCAGGAACGGCCCATAGCAGCAGCCGTCCCTCACGGAACAAGTGGTCAGCGGCGTCGCGCTTGAGTGAGCGGGATGGCGCCATCGCGATCTCCACGCCGAGCCCCCTCACGCGCCAAGTACACGTTGACCATCGGTACGTCGCACCGTTGTTGTCCCCGGCGCATGAACACTTCGCTGACCTCGGAAAGCAGCAAGCTACTTCTGCGCCGCAACCAGAAGGCGGCGTTAGTTACGGAACATTCATGGCCAGATCCGTATCCAGCACGCTGGATGAGGCCGGATGATCGAAATATGACTGAAACACCTGAAGATCGACCAGGGCCGGCCGTCGCCTCGGCAAGCCGTCCCGCGGAGCCGCCGACGGACAGGTACTACCGGCTCGGCGCGGCCGCGGCGTGGGTCGGGATTGTTGCCGGGGTCGTATTCATCGTCACGGTGATCTTCTTCTCCGGCTTCTTCCTCGGAATTCACGCCAGGGGCTACCACAGTCACCATGGCTACGGCGACGGCACCGGGCACGGCGGTGGCCCCGGCGGAACGATGGGCCCGGGTCAGTGGCAACGCCCCGGTGGCCCGGGCGGAATGATGGGGCCCGGTCAGCAGCAGGGCCCGACAGTTACAGGAACGGCTACAGGAACGGTCGTGCCGATCCCTGGCCGGCCCTAGCAGCCGCCAGCACGACGGCCCGTCATCCGCTTGGGTGGCGGGCCGAGCTGTTGTGGAACGGGGAAATTTACTTAGCGGTACAAACGACGTACAAATGCCTGGCCCCGCTGCATCGGATTTGGACGGTTTCCTTCTGCGCACCCTTGCTGGTGAAGAGCACCGATTCCACGGCCGCGAGCCGCGCATCGAGGAATTCGAAGGCCTAGCAGCGTCAGGTCGAGCAGGACCGGGCCGGTGATCCGCCTACCTGGATGAGTTCATCTACCGACCGCAACCAGCCCAACACGGCGACGTGCTCGAACACTACTGCAGAGGCCCGACCCGGTAGAAGAGCCTGTCGGTGCCGACGTGGACCTCGACCGCGTGGCCGTGGTCGTCCAGCGCGACGGCGTTGGGGCCGCCGGTGTCGTACTGGATGCTCGCCCCCCAGTCGATCGTCGATTTCAAGGTGTAGCCGATCACGTCCATAAGCTGCAAGTCGACGGCCGTGACGGGATTTACTACGCCCGAGCCGCTGAACTGATTGAACGCATCGTTGGTTCCCGGCGCCCAATCTCTGGAATCGAGATGATTTACCGTAGGATCGTTCCACAATTTGAGCAGCGTGATCCCATTGTCTATGGAAAAGTTATTCCCCGGGCCGCCGCGAAGCCCTCTCACTCCGGCGCCAGTATAAGAAAAGTTGTCAATCAGGCTGAAGGAATTGCCCGTGGTGCCGACCGTTCCGCCGGAGAGACCGAGGCGGCCCATGACTTCAGAGATCTCATGCGCTGCGACGCCCTGAAAATCAAACGTTCCCGGGGTGATCGCACCGGAAAAAGTGAAAGGGTTTCCCGCGCCGAAGGTGGTCTTTCCATCTTCGGACATATCATTAGGAATTTGGCCCAGCGCTTTGGCTTGCGATCGCGTCAACCACCAGGTTCCGGTACCGTTGGTGGGATCAACGGCGGCCATGGAACCCCCTGGGCCGATGGCGATTTGATCGTCTTGCGTCGTTGCATGCGCGGTAAATGCGGCAAGCAAAGCAGCATACGAGATGGACAGGAGACTCGTGTTGCTCTGACCGAAAACATTTGTTCCCGCTACAGCGTCCACCGTGATGTTGATGTTAATGTTGTCTGAGAATAGGCTGGTATAGACTTGGGCCGCGGCTTCCCAGCCAGCTTTTGCTGCTGCTGCGTTCGCGCCGAAATTCGTGTCAAAGTTGGCCGTAAACGTGGGCGTAATGATCATAACGATCTCCTCCTAAGAATTAGTCATATTGGACACCTTGCCCCAACGGGACGGTGCTGCGCGTTCTTTGCCTAGGCCCGCTCGATCTCATCTCTAACAAAACCCGTGCTGGGCGGGTAGCGGTCGGGAGATCCCGGTGGCGAAGCCTTGTTTCTGCTGCACGGTCTGAAATCTCCCTTCAACAACGAGCTGTCGTTCACGCACACGCACGTTGACACGGCCCAACTGCGCTCTGCTGTAGCAATGCCGGGGCGCACCGTCAGCGTCAGAGCTCGGTTGGGTAAGAACAATTCCATGTCGATAACTCGAGCCAGGCAACACTGCGGTCCGCTGAGCGGACCGGGATACGTGTCGACGCCGGGTGAAAACTGAGATCAAGCCCGCGTGGCAACCCCACCCTATTGCAAGCCAATTGCGAGGTGCATCCACCGGGCGTCGATCCCTACTATGTGGCCAACAATCTGAGCCTGGCGCCGTCGTCGGCGCATGCCCAGGTGGCCGACGAGTCAGCGTTTTCGTCCGCCAACGCCTCGATCCACAAATTCCGCTGGGTCCATGTCGCCGGCCTGGCGCACCAAGGGGGCACGCCGGCTTTTGGCACCTACACCTACGTGGTCACCCCCCGCTACTTCAGCACGGCGGGCGCCCTGGAAGCGCTCGACGCCTCCACCAGCGTGTCGGTCAACGTGCAGGTCGAGCCGTTCGTCAAGGGCGCGTTGACCGTGAGTTTCACCCGTGGCTATGTCCAGTCGCAGGCGTTCGTGCGGCACTTCGGCCCGACGGCGCGCATCCGCCCCGACGGCGACGACCTGGAGTACGACACCTCGGCGACCGTCGACACCAACGCCACCGGGAACAGCTTCACCTACGCCGAGGAGTACGAATGGCTGGGATTTACCGCCCGCCAACGTGTCTTCGACATCCTGAGCGAGGTCCAGGGCGATCCGTCGTTGAAATTGGACGTGTTCGCCTACGACCTCAACGAACCCGACGTCGTCGCGCTGCTGTTCAAACTCGGCAGTACGGGGCAGGTCCGCATCATCCTCGACAACGCCGCGCGCCGGACCAGCTCGCAACTGTGCTGGAAGCCGTGGGAACCACCATCGACTCGATCGGAGGTGGCTTCACCATGGAGTGCATCACCCTGGCAGCCGCCGCGACCCGGACCGGCGACGCTTAAGCCCGCGTCGGCACCGAGTCGGTGCCTGCCGCGGCAATCCTGTCGTCCAAGCCGGAAGACCCGTTGAGCCAGCTCTGCAGTGCCTCAGGGTGCGAACATCCCAAACGAGAACGTCCCCTTCGTACCTGGTTCCTCAGCGCCGGCGGCAAAATTGCGGCGCCTGCCACGCCGCCTACCTCACCGATCGAGAGACCGACCGACGGCGGCTGCCCGCAGGCGCGGCCCAACCGCACTTCCCCACCTCAACGGCGCGTATCACGAGCGAATACGACGGAAACGAATATGGAAGGGTTACCAGTAAGGCACTCGAGTCGTCGCCCGCCCGGCATCATCATCGTCGATGAAGTCGCTATGCGGCTTGGGGTTGGTGGGCCTCGGAGCGGTCGAGCCTCAGTGCGCAGTCGGCCTCTAGGTGCAAAAATATTGCCCGTTGAGCAGACAATTCGACGGTGGCGAGTAGGAACCGGTCAGCACGCCTCTTAGACCACCTGTGGCTGAACCACCGGGTGCAATGATGCGATTCCAATTCGCGGGGGTGAGAACATAGTGCGTGCCAGATTGTGCAAGGGAGCTATTCCACGTGTGCGAGACCGATTCTCCCACCGGCAAGTCGAATTCAAGCTTCCAATCGGTTAGCGGCACCGTGCTCGAGTTGGTGATGGTGAAGTGGGCGATGAAACCGGTCTGCCACGCATGCGACACTGACAACCTCGCCGTGGCCGCAGCCGCATGAGCTACGGGGGTGATGGCGAGTCCGAGGATGGCAACTACAAATGCCGACACAATTATGTGAAGCGCTGTGCGGCAGCGCTTCACATAATTGTCCAGTCCGGCCATAGCAGCCAACATTAAAGCCAAACAGGCGATATCGGCCCTCGCCTCGCGGGTAAGCTGCAGTACCTTTGCTCAACTGAAACCGTCATGAAATTTTAGCCTCGATCCACCCTGAACCATGTATCGGCCCGGCCGAACGCGAACTTGCGGACGGGGAAAGCCAGAACGCCAGCCTCATCGGGGGCGCGGAGTCGTTCAGCCGCCAGCAAACGAGCGGTCTCGCGCACCACCCCTAGGGCGCGGCCGGCCGGTATCGCAACATCGACCTCACTGCCCCGTCAGCGCAGCTCACGGTTCCACGGCGACTGTATGAGCACGAATACGGCGGAATCGAATATCGCGGGTTACCAGTAACGCTCTAATTTATCAGTGCGCCAAAGGATTTCATGTACCGATAATAATGTCGTACACCATTACGGTGCCCAGGTCAGGGCCAGTCGGGTATAGCGCTTTTCGATGATGCTGTCCGTATCTGCGATCGCAACGTGACCAGTGTGGCGTGGATAGGCAGAAACGTGCAGCCCGGTGGTGCCGGGTCGCCCCTGGGTATCCCAATCGCGGATGTGTCGAATAAGGCGCTGAGCCATGCGATCACCTTTTGGGCCGAGAGGGCGGGCGCCGAGTTCGAACGGTTGCTCCTCGCCGAGGGGGACCAGTGCGGCGAGCGAGTCGGTCCCGAGCAGCGCGACTGTAGCGATGCCCCGGCCAGGGTATTCGATCAGCGCAGGCACCAGTCCATGATTTGCTGCCGCGCCAATCGCCGAGAGCCCGGCTATGGCGGGTTCGTGCAGCGCCAGCCATAGGCCCAGGCCGTGCCGTGCGTCGTTGAGCGTGACACGCACGCCGCTGGGCACGTCCACACCTGGCTGGGCCAGCGCTGCGTAGAGACTGTCGGCGTCGATGGGATGTTGCTCGGCCAGCCCCAGTAACACCCCTCGTTCGGGGCCGAGCTGGTGGATCGATTCGGGACCGGCGAACGCGCCGCGGATACGCATGAACCCACAGAAGACCACCGAGACGCTTTCCAGATGGTTATCGATCGGTTGGAAGGCGATCGAGCGTTGCGGGCCTCGCAGGTCGAGTGGAAGCACCAAGCGACCCTGTGGGGCGAGCTGGGCCACCCACGCTGGTGAAATGTCCCATGCCCCCACCGTGGCAATGATGCGGTCGTAGGGGGCGTGCTCAGACCAACCCAGACCGCCGTCCCCGCGGCCGACGGTGACCTGAGAAACGCCGCACGCGGCCAGGCGCTCGCGGGCGTCTGTAACGAGGTCGGCGTCGATGTCCACCGACACCACTGTGCCGGTCTCGCCGACCAGATGGCCTAGCAGCGCCGCGTTATAGCCGCTGCCCGTCCCGATCTCCAGCACGCGCTGTCCCGGCTGCACGTCGAGCTGGTCCAGCATTCTGGCCATGATCGCGGGCTGTGATGAGGAGCTGACTGGAAGCCCGCCCTCGTCGTATTTGATCGGAAACGCCTCATCTCGATAGGCGCGCTCCGGCTCGATGCAGGGCACAAATACGTGCCTCGGCACCGCGCGTATCGCCGCAGTCACCCGCTCGCTGGACACATGCCCCGCCTGCTGGAGCCCCTCAACCAACTGATCCCGCAAGTGCTGCCAATCCGCGCGCGCGTCGTCCACAGCCGCCAGTATCTCCGACCCAACTGTCCGCAACGCAGCGTCGTACACCGCGGGAACCGCGCTGCCTGGGCACTCCCCTCGCCTCGCGATCAGTGGAATACGGCGGAAACGAATAATGGCGGGTTACCGGTTAAACCCGCCATGAAATCCCCTCGGCCCGAGCCATCGCACTCAAGGACGGACTGGTCAAATCGCGGGCCCCTGGCAGGGATTGACGTGACGCGGATGTAGCGTGACGACCGTGAACTTCTCGCGTGGGTATTCGGCGGTCGCGCTCGTGGTCTGTGCTGCATCGGCCGTTATGACGATCGCTGCCTGTAGTTCCGATAACAAGACTCCGTCGGCAAGCACGTCTGCCGGATCAGCGCCCGCAGTCACCCAAGCGATGACGCCGGGGCCGACAGAACCGGCGACCGCAGCCAGCGCGTGCCCCACGGCTGCGCCGGGCGATGGCGGCACACCCGAGTGGAGCCTGACGGGGGCAACTGGCAGCGTCGCGGTCACGGGTTCCACGGATACGGCCGCACCGCGGGTCAACGTCACGGCACCCTTCAGCGTGACGGCGACGGAGGTGCACACGCTGCATGGCGGCGACGGGCCGGTGGTTGCGCCGACGGCCACGGTCTCCGTCTGCTACATGGGCGTCAACGGCCGTGACGGCCGTGTGTTCGACAGCGCTTACGAACGCGGCACCCCAGCTGACTTCCCGCTCGACGGAGTCGTGCCGGGCTTTCAGAAGGCGATCGCCGGACAAAAGGTCGGGTCCACCGTCGGTGTCGCAATGACCTCCGCGGATGGCTATCCCGACGGCCAGCCCCAAGCAGGCATCCGGAAAGGCGACACGCTGGTGTTCGCTATCAAAATCCTGAGGGCCTCGAGCTGAGTTCCGAGCGTCAAACTCCGCGTTGCTGATCCATCGAGCGGTCGACTTGCAGTCGGCAATGTGAGAAGCCTCGTTGACCGTTGCGAACAATTACGGCATCACTTCAACCAGCGACACGCCAATGAATTTGAAGTTGGGTGAGCTCAACGCGCATACGACAGTCGCCTTGCCGATTTGGCCGACAAGGCGACTGTAGTTGTCTCAGATGCAGAGGCCCAAGGGGCACGGCGGCGGCAGTGGCGGGCCACCCCACCCCGCAAAGCCTGGCCCCCCGCGCCATCCGGGTCGGCCCCAGTCGTGGCCGCCGGGGCCGTGCCAGCCGGGTCCGCGACCCCAGCCGGTACGACTCGTGCAACGCAAACGTTAATTAGTACAGCTATGAATCAGCTGTTTCTAGATTCTGCAACCCAGCACCCACACGACCGGCAAGGTACTCGCCGCGCCGGCCAAAATCGGCGAATACCGACAGCTCCCAAGCCACAAGATCAACAGCGGACGACCGCCGGGTCGAAGGCCAGCCCCACGCAGTGGAACCCGCCAGAGTGCCCCGCCGGATGCAAGCCGTAGCCATGTACGAGGTTGGCGAAGTGGTCGTGTCCACCGCTGGCTCGGTGATGGTTCGCCCGCCGGAGCGGTGCGCCAACGGTCACCGGCTCGCGGGCCGCTGCATCGCCGGCACGCTGCCATGCAGTTGCGGGGACCGACACCTGACGTGGTGTTGCGAAGACTGAGCGGAATTGCACTGTGCCACCTGCGATTTGGCTTGAGATTCCTGATGCACTTTCGGGGCCTCCACTGATCTCGACGTTGAAGTAGAAAGTATTTCTCGGATTCACTACGGACATTGCTGTTCGCGCTTGTCCGCGCCAATCTCGATGCTTTGTTGCTCAAAAGTGGGTGACGCGCCCGAAGAGGTCGCTGATGTGTAGTCCTGAGCCGCCTCCGAATGCGTCGCGCCGTTCTTGTAAATCGCCCTCGGGTAGCAGAGCGCGATAGATATTCGGTGAGATCGACCTCGATTAGAACGTGTTGCTGAAATACAGTTGCAGAGAGTCGAATAGGCTCTCGAATAGCCCGCTGCTGCCGATGCCGTGCTCAATCGCACCGATCCACGCGTCGGCGTTGTTGATGTTGTCGGAGATGTCGACAAGGGTGAGGTCACCGTTGGTGGACGTGGTCGCGTTAGCGATCTGGTCTGGTGTCAACCCCAGATACTCCGCGTGCTGGATGAATAGATGCGAGATCGCATCCAGCAGACCTCCGGCCTGGAAGTCCTCTTGCCAGTTTGCGACCCCGTCGGTGTCGAGCGTGTAGATGGTCGTCGGGTACAGATCGTCCGGCGTCACGTTGCCGAGGACGCCGTCAAAGCCGAGGTCGGTGAGAATGGTGTTGGTTAGAGCCGTGCCGAATATCGTGTCCCCGTCTGGTACCAGATTGGGCCATACACCGTCTGGGAGGAGGGAGGGGTCGCCGATGAACACGAAGTGCAGATCGTCGCTCGGGATGCCGTCTTCTGCGAGTTGGGTCATGGCGATCGACTCGGCGGTGGCGCTCTGCGAGTATCCGAAGATCGTCAGCGGGTCCTCGGCGCTGAAAGCGCCTGGATCCGCGTTGAATTCATTCTCCACGGCGAGAACGACGTCGTCGGCGGCTGTGAGACTGCTCGGGCCCTGTTGGATCAGTTCGGGCGTCGTCAGCACCTGCAACGGTGCGGCGCACGGGTCGGTCCCGATCATGTCGCAGACCGTCGAGGAGGTCGCGCCATCGTCGAAACCCAGTGGGTTCAGATACAGATTCTCGGCGGCCTGCGCAAAAGCGGTGTCCGGCGTCGACTCGAAGGTTCCGCCAAGGATGATCGCCGTGTCGCTGCCAGACAGCGGGTCGTCCGGGTCAGCATGGGCGACTCCGCTGAACAGCGCGATGGCCGCTCCAACGGTGAGGCTGACACCTGCTGCCTGGGCGAGCATTTTGTATCTATTCACCGCTTAACACCCTTTCCCGGGCCGGCGCGCCCGGAAGTGTGATCCGCACAATCGCTTCTTCTTACCCCGAGCCTCGCCGTGGAATCGGCGGATTCTGCAATTCGAGCGGAAACCCGTCCGGTCGAGTCGGAACCAGCGGCTCGTGCCCGCTTTTGTGCGGGCAAGGACCGCTAAGACTGTCGGAGTAGGAATAGCGCACGTTTGGAATACGTGCACTCCGCCAGTAGCCTGCGGCCACATCATCTACGGCCCGGCGCTCGGACCCGACTGCTCGGTGATGAACGGTCCAGCACGGGTCCGCTGACCAACCCATCTGCGAACACCGGTCACTCAGGGGGCTGTCGCCTGGCGCGCCTGGATGCTCTGCGGCTTCAGGAAGGTTTGCAACCCAATTCCTGAATTCGTCGATGCTCTTCGACTGCACCTTGTCTCGTTGTACCGCTCCCCTCATCAGGGACCGGCATTCGTCGTCTCGACTAATCGCTTGCCCAAGCAGGACCAAGACCGCTATCAGCGCCGATAACCACCAAAGCGATTGATTGCAGGCAAGAAGGATCGCGATGGCTGTCATCGGTGGGACGACGGCCAAGCGGAGGTCTCGTTCGGACTTTAAGCGGTCGGCCTCCGCGAACAGTTGGTCGGAATCGTTGCCGAGCAGCAGGGTCGCGGGCATGCTCAGCTCCAGCTCTAGTCCTCGGCGGGCTTTCTCAACAGGATCTACCAGTGCCCGCGCTACGGGCTCAAAGAGCGCGCCCGCGCCGGGGTGCCCACTACCAAAGGGAATGGACAACTTTCTTTGTGCCTCGAGTGCATGTCGTTGGATTGGGTCGGTCTCGTACTCCGTGGGGCGGTGAAGTAAATGAGTGGTCCGCTTTTCGATATTCCACGCGTATGTCTCTGTCCTCAAACGCTTTCCGTCACGGCTGGTATGGAGGGTTGTGATCAGGGTGATCTTGATGCTTCTGCGAACGTCAGCAACTGCATAGCGTTCACGGGTGACTTCAACCGTCCGCGGCGTTCCCGCCCAGATCACGCGACCCATCCCTGCGACGTTCAAGCGGGCGCTCTTCGTCGCCGTGACGGCTGGATTGGGTTACGGCTTCGACTCATACGCGGTGAACATCTATGGCCTGGTGCTACCCGAGATTAAGAAGACGTTGCACATCACCGACGCGCAAGCAGGTTACATCGGTTCGATCTTCCTGCTCGGCTACACCATCGGCACGATCGGCTTCGGATTAGCCGCCGACAGGTGGGGGCGGAAAACGACACTGGGAGCATCGATTTTGCTCTACGGTGTGACGACCGCACTGGCCGGACTCACGACAAACATCGCCGCCTTCACCGGACTGCGATTCCTCACTGGCGTGGGCGGTGCCGGAGAACTCGCGGTCGGTGCGCCGTACACAGCCGAGGTCTGGCCGGCCAAGACCCGCGCGATCGGGGTCGGAGGCGTGATCTTCTCGCTCTTCTCGCTGGGCTATGTCCTCGCGGCGGGCGTCGCGCTGGCCCTGGTGCCGCACTTCGGCTGGCAATCGGCGTTCATCGTGGCGATTGTGCCCGCCGCCGTCTTGTTCCTAGTCCGGCGAGGCATCACCGAGTCGCATCGCCACATCGAGGTACGGGCCAGAGTTCTTGGCGGAGCTCCCAAGCCCCGGCTTTGGCAATTGCCCGGAGTGCGGCGACGCCTCCTCGTGGGCTGGCTCATCTACACCGCCAACGCTGTCGGCTACTGGGGTATGACGCTGTTCTTGACCGTCTACATCGTGAAGCGGTTCCACGCCTCCCCAATCGAGGCGATCCGTTACGCCCTCGTGTTCTTCTTGCTACAAGGCGTCTTCGCCTTCGTCGGGACGGCGCTCGCCGACTGGGTAGGCCGACGACCCTCGGCGATCCTGGCCGCGGTCATCGAGGTCGCCTCGACGATCCTGGCGGCAACCTCCGACTCACTCACGCAATACCAGGTATTCGGCGCGATCGCCATTGCCACCCTCGGCTGGCTGTGGGGTGTCGGCGACACCTACATCTCCGAACTCTTCCCAACTGTGCTGCGCGGCACCGGCTTCGGAATCGCCGTAGGCGGCGGCCGCATCGTCTCCATTGCGGCTCCAACCGTCATCGGCTGGGGCATCACGCGGTACGGGCTGGAGACGCCGTACCTGGCGCTCGCCGGCCTCTGGGCGCTGACGCTGGTCGGCTATCTCTTGGGACCGGAGACAAAAGGCAAAGAACTCGAGGATCTGGCTGACGAGGCTCTCACAGAAGATCTCCAACCGGTCGGGAAATAACGACCGCCCGACCTACTACGCGGCTCCCGGCGTCGGCCACGGGAAGAGCGGCGGAATCGCCGGCTCCGCGGGAGCTGGGGGCGCCACCGCTCCCCCTTTGTGCTGAGGGCTAATGCTGGGCTGGACCCGGCCGCCGCGTACTGCATCATTGCGGCGCAACCGATTGACGAACTGCCGCGCAGGCGGTTGAGCGATATCGCCGCAGGGCTGCCCACGGGCACGGTCGTCGTGGCCGACGGCATACGGCTGATTGCGGTGGTGCCCGCCAAACATCCGGATGCGGCAATACAGTATTGGATTGGCCACAGCGGTACCACTGCGACGGCAGGTGCCAGTCCGAAACCAGGCGGCCGAATAAGTCGCGATATACGGCTGCGGTCGCCGCTTAGCGCTGGGCCGCGGTTGGCGAGCCGAACCAGGTGGTGAGCGCGTCAGCAAGCCCGACCTGAGCTTGATCCCCCGCCCACGCCACATATCCATCGGGTCGGATCAACACGGCCACGGGTGCGGCGACCGCGCTGATCACCGGAAGATCCCAGTCACCAACAGATTCCGCTATAATCGACTTAACCCGATCGGCCCATGGTCCGATGTCGAAGCCGCCGGGCTCACCGAAGTTGAGCAGCACCGGCCGCGCATCGTGCAGCAGGGTGAATACCCGCATCGGGCCGTCTGCGGTAAGCAGGTTCAGATCGGGCATCCGGCGTCCGATCAGCGGGTGCCCGTCACCGAGGTCGTAGTGGATGCCAAGACCGGACATCATCGCGGCGAATCGTTTGCGGGGCTCGTCCATGTTGAGAAGTTCAGACATGATGTCTCGCAGCGCTTTGGTGCGCTCGTCGTCGGGGCGGCGAAGAAGCGCAAGTTGCGCCAACGTATTTCGCAGCACGCGGGCGGCGATCGGGTGCCGTTCGGCATGGTAGGTATCGAGCAGGTCGTCAGGCGACGTTCGGTTGACCACCTGGGCCAGCTTCCATCCCAGATTCACCGCATCCTGCACGCCGGTATTGAGGCCCTGTCCTCCGATCGGATGATGCACGTGGGCGGCGTCGCCGGCCAGCAGGACCCGCCGGTCGCGATAGGTCACGGCCTGGCGTGCCATATCGGTCGACCTGGAAATCCATGCGGGACTGTGGATCCCGTAGTCTGTCCCGTAAACGTTGACGAGGGCTTCGCTCAGATCGCACAGCGTGGCTTCGCTGTCGGGTCCGAGGTTTTTCTCGGTCACCATCACCCGCACCGGTCCCCCATCCTTCGGCCTGCTGAGCGAATGAACGCCGAGGGCGTCGTGTCGAATGCCCCATACCGGCAACTGGCCTGGCTCCAAGGCCATCTCGACTTCGGCGAGCAGATAGCTCATCGTGGCATCCCAACCCGGAAATTCGATACCGGCTGCCTTACGGATCGCGCTGCGGCCCCCGTCGCACCCGACGAGATATTCCGCCCGAAGGAACTGGCCGTCGGCCAGCTTGACGTCTACGCCGGTGGGGCCTTGAACGAAACTTGTTATCTCGCATCCGCGATAGATCGGCACCGCCAGCTCATCGACCCACTCGGCCAGTGTCCGCTCGATGTGGTTCTGCCACAGCGCAAGGCCGTAGGGATGCCTGGTCGGAAAATCGCCGATGTCCAGCCGAATCTGGGAAAACCCCGCAACCTGAGCCACCTCCCCCTGCGATAGAAAGCGATCAGCGATTCCGCGCTGATCGAGGACCTCGATGGTTCGTGAATGCAGACCACCGGCACGTGAGCCAATCAGGTCCTGGCTGGCGCGCCGCTCGATAACGGCAACGTCGACTCGCGCCAATGCCAGCTCGCCCGCCAACATCAGCCCCGTGGGGCCTCCCCCGGCAACAACCACCGCATGGTCAGATTTCGGTTTGACAACCACCGCGCAACTCTCCCGCTTCACTGAGTTTTGGCTTCAGCCAGCGATTTTCCGCCATGACCCGGGTCTTGCCGCAAGCCCCGGGCTGAGCTATAAATTAAGAGTGGGACGGAGAACTATTTCTCTGTTCCTTTTTCATCTGCGGTGAAATTTCAAACCGCTGCTTACCATGTCAGCCGTGATCGCGTTCGTGTGCGCCATGCCCATGGAGCTTCGCCCGCTGCGAAGGCGGCTCGGGTTGCGGAAGGCCGGGCTGGGCTACGCCGGCCGGATCGGCGACCGTCCTGTGATCGCGGTGATCACCGGGATCGGCACGGCCCGGGCGCGCGCCGCGACTGTCCGCTTGCTGGACGCGGTCGACGTCGAGCGGGTGATCGTCGTGGGTATCGCTGGCGCAATCGGGAACCAAATACCGATCGGGACGCTGGTGCTCCCCCAGCTTGTGGTCAACGGCGCGGACCGCTCAGTGCATCGACCCACGCCGCTTGGCGTCGGGACTGCCTACGGAAAGCTGTGGACGACCGACGAGCTGCTCCTCGACGGAGCGCAACATGCCGAGCTGCGGGTGGATGGCGTGTTGGCGCTTGACATGGAAACGGCTGCCGTGGCGAAGGTGTGCGACGAGCGTGGGATCCCGTGGTCGGTGGTGCGGGCAATCAGCGACCGAGCCAGCGATGGCACCGTCGATGCTGAGATTTTCGGCCTCACGCGGCCCGACGGCAGCCGGAACTTGCCGGCCGTCGCCCGCTACCTCGTTCGGCACCCCGGTGCCCTCCCCCGCCTGGCCCGCCTCACCAAAGGGGCCAACCTCGCGATCGAGCGGGCGGCCGACACCGCGATCAAAGCGGTCAACCAAACGCAGCGGGGCGACTTTACTTAATTCTTGACTAATTCCAGATAAGGTCTTGACTCGTTCCAAACGTCAGCGGCATATTGATGTGGTGTCGTCAACGTCGGCGGATTACGCGGCGCAGCTGCGTAAGGTCGATCTGCGAGTGACCCGCCCCCGGATCACAGTACTCGAGGCGGTGCATTCCCATCCGCATGCTGATACCGAGACGATCTTGTCGGCGGTACGCAGCGGCCTGCCCGATGTCTCTCGCCAAGCCGTGTACGACGTGCTGAACGCGCTGACCGCGGTAGGTCTGCTTCGACGGATCCAGCCGCTGGGAATGGTTGCCCGCTATGAGTCTCGGGTCGGCGACAATCACCATCACGTCGTTTGCCGATCCTGCGGGGTTATCGCCGATGTCGACTGTGCCGTCGGCGACGCGCCGTGCTTGACGCCGTCCGACGACAACACGCTGGATGGCTTCGTCCTCGACGAGGCCGAAGTCATCTACTGGGGGCTATGCCCCGACTGCTCGACCGCAGATTCCGGATCACAGCCGTGATCCCAGCCCGATTCAACTACTCCTGAAAGGAATGCTGTGTCATCAGATACAACCCAAAAAGGCAGCGAAAGTGAAAACCCGGTGATCGACGCACCAGAGCCCAAGTCGGGCGCTCCCCTGACGAACCAGGACTGGTGGCCCAATCAGATCGACGTGGCGAAGCTGCACCCGCACTCGCCCCAGTCCAACCCGCTCGGTGAGGACTTCGACTACGCAACGGAATTCGCCAAGCTCGATGTCGAGGCGCTCAAGGCCGACGTGTTCTCGGTGATGACCACCTCGCAGGACTGGTGGCCCGCCGACTACGGTCACTACGGCGGTCTGTTCATCCGGATGAGCTGGCATTCAGCGGGTACCTACCGTATTCACGACGGCCGCGGCGGTGGCGGCCAAGGTATGCAGCGTTTCGCCCCGATCAACAGCTGGCCGGACAATGTCAGCCTGGACAAGGCGCGGCGGCTGCTGTGGCCGGTCAAGAAGAAGTACGGCAACAAGATCTCCTGGGCGGACTTGATTATCTTCGCCGGCAACTGCGCCCTGGAGTCGTTTGGATTCAAGACTTTCGGCTTTGCCTTCGGCCGCGAAGACGTTTGGGAGCCCGAAGAGATCCTCTGGGGACAAGAGGACGAATGGTTAGGCACCAACAAGCGCTACTCCGGTAAGCGGGATCTCGCGCAACCCTACGGCGCCACCACTATGGGTCTGATCTACGTGAATCCGGAAGGGCCCGAAGGCAAGCCGGACCCAGTGGCTGCCGCGGTGGACATCCGTGAGACGTTCGGCCGGATGGCGATGAACGATGAGGAGACCGCCGCACTCATCGTTGGTGGCCACAGCTTCGGTAAGACCCACGGCGCCGGTGACGGTGATCTGGTCGGTCCCGAGCCGGAGGCAGCCCCGATCGAACAGCAGGGGTTGGGCTGGAAGAGCTCCTACGGCAGCGGCAAGGGCAAAGATGCCATCACCAGCGGCCTGGAAGTGGTCTGGACCGCGACGCCTACCAAGTGGGGCAACGGATTCCTGCAGAACCTCTATGGCTACGAGTGGGAGCTGACCAAGAGTCCCGCCGGAGCGTGGCAGTTCACCGCGAAGGACGGCGCGGGCGCGGGCACGATCCCCGATCCGTTCGGCGGACCGGGTCGCGCGCCCACGATGTTAGTCACCGACATCTCGCTGCGCGAGGACCCGATCTACCGCGAGATCACTCGGCGCTGGCTGGACCACCCCGAGGAGCTGGCCCCGGCGTTCGCCAAGGCGTGGTACAAGCTGCTGCACCGTGACATGGGACCGATCTCGCGCTACCTCGGGCCGTGGATCGCCGAGCCGCAGCTGTGGCAGGACCCGGTTCCGGATGTGGACCACAAGCTGGTTGACGACAAAGACGTTGCGGCCCTGAAGAAAAAGGTGCTCGAGTCCGGTCTGTCCGTTCCTCAGCTGGTGAAGACCGCGTGGTCGGCGGCGGCGAGCTACCGCAACACCGACAAGCGCGGTGGCGCGAACGGCGGGCGGCTTCGACTCGAGCCACAAAAGAACTGGGAGGTCAACGAGCCCTCCGAGCTGAGTAAGGTGTTGCCGGTTCTGGAAAAGATCCAGCAGGACTTCGACGGCTCAGCGTCCGGTGGCAAGAAGATCTCGCTGGCCGACCTGATCGTCTTGGCCGGCTCTGCGGCAGTGGAGAAGGCGGCCAAGGACGCCGGTTACGAGATCTCCGTGCATTTCGCGCCGGGGCGGACCGATGCGTCACAGGAGAACACCGACGTGGAGTCGTTCGCGGTGCTCGAACCGCGGGCCGACGGGTTCCGCAACTATGCGCGGCCGGGTGAGAAGGCCCCGCTGGAGCACCTGCTGCTCGAGCGGGCATACCTACTGGGTGTGACCGGTCCGGAGCTGACGGTGCTCGTCGGCGGCCTCCGGGCTCTCGGCGCCAATCACGGCGGCAGCAAGCACGGCGTGTTCACCGATAACCCCGGCGTGTTGACCAACGACTTCTTCGTCAACCTGGTCGACATGGGCACCGAGTGGAAGGCGTCGGAGACCGCGGAGAACGTCTACGAGGGCCACGACCGGGCCTCGGGCGCTTTGAAGTGGACCGCGACCGCGAATGACCTTGTGTTCGGATCGAACTCGGTGCTGCGCGCGTTGGCCGAGGTCTACGCACAAGATGACGCTAAGGGGAAGTTCGTGGAGGACTTCGTCGCAGCCTGGGTCAAGGTCATGAACAACGACCGGTTCGACCTCAAGTAGCACCCGGGTCAGATCGTCCGGACGGCACCCCGCGAGCAGCAGTCTCGCGCGGTGCCCCTGTCGCGTTAGCTCTTCGAAAGCTGTTGAGGGCAGTAGTACTTCGCTGCGATCATGGCGAAGTCGGATGCGTCCTCCATGGTGAATCCCGCATTGCGGACCTTCACTTCGTGGACTAACTCCAAAGCCGACTCGCCGTTATTCAGGCACCCGCAGACGGATTTACCGGCAGTGATGGCTTGAGCTGGGCTGGGATAGTGGATGCCGACTTTTTGCAGGGAAGCAAGAAACGCTTGGTCGTCACCGGTGATGTCGCCCGGATCGGCCTGCGCCGGAGCGGCCAGACCAATCGCGGTACATACGCTGAGAACCGCAAATAGCATCTTCATAACTCACCCTTCTTCTGAATCAGGTTGTCCCTTAGCCCAACTGCGCGTCCGGCGGCACGACTTTGGCTTTGCCGCTTTTGGACAGGTGCACCGCGTGAACACCGGGTTTCTTCGCAAGTTGTTCCAGCAGGCTGTCGAGACCGGCTTGATCGACGGTGTGATGCTGCACGCTTTCGGGTTTTTCCGATATCTGCGCGACCAGACGCTTCAGTTGCTCCGGTGATTGTTTGTTTTTGAGGTCTTTGAGCGGGGTGAGGCGCCCTCGGACGCCACTGTTGGCGACGACGGTGGGCGCTCCGGCCCCGATCGCGCTGCCGAGCATCCCCGCCGCGGGTATTGAGCTGAACATGCCTGCTTCGGCGATCGCGGCCGCCGGCACGGCTTCTGGCCCGGCGGCTGACAAAGCGGCAGCGACCGTTCTGACGGCGGGTGTGGCCGTCGCCCAGCTCGGCGGAACTGACAATTTGCCAACCAACGTGCCGGCATTGCCCATGTCCGCCGACACCGAATTGGTCAGCCAGCCCCGACCCCACCAGGGTCCGGTGAGTCCGCCTCCCAGACCCTCTTTCGGGATGACGCCATACGCGGGAGCGGGCGAGAACTTGAGGAACTGCGACACGGGGAAGTTGGTGAGCAACCCGATGTCGTTGAACCCGGTGGTGAAGCTAAGTGGAGTCTTGACCGCGTTGAAAAGCGCCGTGTACGTTGATGCGCCACTTGACCCAAACAGGCTGTTCAGCAGGCCGTTGATGGTGTCCGTGTAGTCGGTGGAGAGGTTCGCAAGCCATTGCAGTATCGGATTGCCTGTGTAGGCAAGCGTCTGCGCGCCGGTACCGGCCGAAGTCGAGGTTGCTTGGGCGACTGCAGCCGCCTGGCCCGCCAGCCCGCCGGCGTCAGTGGTCTGCGGGGCCGGGGTGAACGGCGTCAACTTGGAGGCAGCCGCCGATGAGGCGGCGTAGGTGTCCATCGCCAGGGCGTCCTGGGCCCACATTTCGCCGTATTGGGCTTCGGTGGCCGCGATCGCCGCATTGTTCTGCCCGATAATGTTGGTCGCCACCAGCGATGCCAGTTGGCTGCGGTTGGCCGCGATCTCCGCCGGCGGCACGTGGGCGGCGAACGCCGTCTCGTAGGCGCTTGCCGCCGCGGTGGCCTGGCTCGCGGTTTCGGCAGCCTGCGCGGCCGTGCTCTGCATCCAGGTCAGATAGGGAGTGACCGCGGCCGTCATGCTCAACGCAGTGGGACCGAGCCAGGGTCCGCTGGTCAGGGACGAGATCACCGACGAATAGGACGCCGCCGTAAACTGTAAATCGTTGGCGAGCCCGTCCCAGGCCGCTGCGGCGGCCATCAGCGGCCCGGATCCCGCGCCGGAGTACATCCTGCCGGAGTTGATCTCCGGCGGAAACGCTGCGTAAAGCATGCTTACACCCCTTGCCTTTTCGTGCACGATCGGGCGGTCATCGACATCAGTCCTCGAAGGCCGGGATCACGATGATGGTGGCTGCGGCGGGATCGGCTTCGGTGACGACGCCGCCGAGTGAGCCCACACCGGTGCCGTTGCTCACCGACTGGGTCGCGGTGGCGGCGACGGCGCGTCCGGCCAGGCTCGACGCCGCCATCTGGCTGAAGATGCCGCCCTGGTTGGCCAGTGACGCCTCCGGGGCGGCGGCCGCTAGGTCGGTGGGCAAAGCGGCGGCGAGCGTCCTGATTTCCGGGGCGGCTTGAGTCCAGCCCTGTGGTACCGACATTCCGCTGACCAGGGCCGCGCGACCCATCGACCCCGATACCGGTCCCGCGCCAAAGGCGGCGCTCAGATGCGGCGAGCCCAGCTCACTGGCCAGCGGGGCCAACGCTCCGCTGATGGCTTTCGGACCGGCGAGGAAGGCAGCGGCGCTCTGCCCGTTTTGGCCCCAGGCATATGCCTGACCGAACGACAGGAACGGGCCACCCGGTATGGAAGCCAACCCCTGGACCGAGTAGGGCCCGGACGCGATGGTCGAAAAGATGGTGTTCCAGTTTGTCAGGTCGGTCTCGAGCGCCGCCGGCAACGTCAGTGATGTCAACTGCGGCAACGAAAGTCCGGACAACAAGTTCGTCGATCCTATGGTCGGCGAATCCAGGAGGCCGTTCGCCAGGTTTTGCAGCGCCGCCGGCAGCGAGTCCATGAATTGGGTCAGCTCGGTGCTGATGTTCGACGCGCCCGAGGTGCCTGTCGCCTGGCTGACCGCCGCCGCTTGCAGCGGCTCGGCCGCAGCATTGGTGGTCTGCGGCGGCTCGGTGAACGGCGTCAGCTGCGACGCCGCGGCAGCCGAGCCGGCGTACCCGTACATCGCGGCGGCGTCCTGAGCCCACATCTGCATGTAGTGGGCTTCGGTCGCGGCGATCGCTGGGGTGTTCTGCCCCAAGATGTTCGTTGCGATCAGCGTCATCAACAGCGTGCGGTTGGCCACGATCACGGGCGGGGGCACTGTCGCCGCGAACGCGCCCTCGTAGGCCGCAACGGCGGCGCGGGCCTGAGTGGCGGTCTCCTCGGCCTGCGCGGCGGTGGTATTCATCCACGCCACATACGGTGCAGCCGCGGCCGCCATCGACGTCGATGACGGGCCCTGCCACGAGCCGCCAAGGCCCTCGACGACCGACTGGTAAGACGAAGCGGTGGAACCCAACTCGCTGGCAAGGTCATCCCAGGCCGCCGCCGCGGCGAGCAGCGGCCCCGGCCCCGCGCCGGCATACATGCGCCCCGAGTTGATCTCCGGTGGCAGTGCCCCGAAATCCATTCTGTAACCTCCCGGCGTTCGGCTGGTCGCAATACATTCACGGCTTCGTAACCAAGTTGGGCCGCACGTAGCCGCCGAAATGACGCAGGGACCAGTGCCGTCTCGCCTAGAACGTTGAAATTGTCAGTAGCTCAACAGATTTCGAATGCTCCCAGCTTCAGGTGATTGGAAACCATTGCCCGACGACGCGGGAGATCTCGATATAAAGCGGGATCCCGATCGTGACGTTGTACGAGAACGTCAAACCCAACGACGCTGCCAGTGGCAGTGTCGGACTGGCTTCGGGGATCGCCAGACGCTGGACGGCAGGCACGGCGATATACGATGCCGCGCCGCAGAGCACCGCGAATAGGACATACGTTCCCGGCCCGAAGTTGGTATGGGTGAGGTAGGAGTAGACGTGCGCGACAATGATCCCGAGCGGGGCGAAGAGGTTGGGCGCCAGAAGACCGAACAAGATGAATCCGCGGCCGGCGGCCTTGAGGTCCCGCAATTTACTGGCAGCCGTCATGCCCATCTCGAGCAAGAACAGGCAAAGCGCGCCCTGAAACGCCGTGATGAACAAGGAGTCGGCGTCGTGAGTGACTTTGTGTCCCTGCAGCCCGCTGACGAACCCGATGACGATGCCGCCGAAGAGCAGACACAGGCCCGGATTGAGGAAGACCTCCCGCAGCAGCTGGCGGGAGAGGATGCTCTCCTTGTCCCGGGTCCCCCACCCGGGACGGCGGCGCCTCATCAGCGCGTACTGCACCCGCTCCTCGGTGTCGGGTTCGATGTCGAGTTGCTGTCCGGGAGCCGGCTGGGCTGCCGCGCCGGGACCGACCATCGCCGGCACCGGCGCAATGTAGCCGGGCTCGTCGGGCATGTTCCCGTCTTGGTCCATCCCGCGATGCCGCAGCCGCGCCACCAGATACAGTGCGACCAAGCACCCGGGGATCTCCATGACGGCCAGCATGACCGGCATGTAGGCGTCAAAGGCCAGCCCGACGCCGGCCAAGACGGCCACGCAGGTGGCGAAAGTGCCGGCCGAGTCCGACCCGTAATACCCGGCGACCGTTGCCTTATCCACTCGTCGCAGCGCTGTCAGGCGGCTCAACAGCAGGTATGCGAGCAAACCGATCACAAAGTTCAAGACAAACCCGGTGATCATGAATCCCACAATGTGACCGACGCTCGAGGCCTTGATGTCGGCAAGTTCTCGCCGCCGTGCCAACCGATGGCCACCAGCAGGTACATCGTCAGGCCCTGGTAGATGACGTAAGGGAACTCGAAGTCCACCTTCAGGATCCTGAGCAAGAAACCGAAGTAGAAGAACAGCAGCAGCGGCTTGAACAGGTTGTGCAGGAAGTTGTGCAGGAACTCTTGAAGCATTTATTGTCCCTCGTCCCTCGAAGTCGTCAATTCTGATGGGCTACGTTGTGGCGCAATGGAGTTACTGCAGCTTGCTAAATCGGCGCTTCATGACATGAGCGCAGCGGCTGTGTGCAAAGATCGGCTGAGTACCAAACATGTTCGGCTGCAGGCCGATTCGGCGAACGAAATGGTCGTTGATCTCGAAGGAACTCATTTCGCTCGGCACCTCCTTACGGCGCCCGGAATCCGGCACGCTTGGACAAAAGGTTTAAGGCAGCTTGATATAACAGGCGTCTTTCGACGCGATTCCGACGACACCGTCCCGCAGCGTGGCGACTCGCGCGTTCGAGGTCAGCGACCCCACACGGTGCCGACCTCACTTAGCGAGCCGCTCGGACAAATCGTGATTCCCGAAGCGACGAGCGTCAACCGACTTTACGGATTGTTGACAGGAGTTGACGGTCGTCTTAACGGGCTTCCGGTGCCGCTTTTTCAGATGTTGAAACCGCTTTCACGTTGGTGCTGCGGATCACATCGGCCGTGGCTTCAGACACCGGCGAGGCCATCGCTCCAAAAGCCTTTCCTACCAACACCAAAGGGGCAGGCGCGGAGATTTGTTGCTTCTAGCTGGAGGAACGCTACTCTGGCGAGCATGGCCATTGAATCCACCATGCTCGCCCTCGGCACCCCCGCGCCGTCGTTCTCGCTGCTTGAGCCGGCCACCGACGCCACGGTTAGCCTCGACGACCTCACGGGCCCCGCCTTGGTCGTCACCTTCATCTGTAACCACTGCCCTTACGTCAAGCACGTCGCCGCCGGGCTGGCTGCACTGGGCCGGGACCTCGCGGATAAGGGCGTCGCGATGGTCGGCATCTCCAGCAATGACGTCGTCACCTATCCGCAAGACGGGCCCGTGCAGATGGTTGCCGAGGCTCGAAGCCACGGTTGGACGTTTCCCTACCTGTATGACGAGACCCAGGACGTCGCCCGCGCGTTCTCCGCGGCCTGCACGCCCGACACGTTCGTCTTCGACGGCGAGCGTCGGCTCGTGTATCGGGGCCAGCTCGACAACTCGCGCCCGGGCAACGATCTGCCGGTGACGGCCGCTGACGTCCGCTCGGCGGTCGACGCCGTGCTCGCCGGGCGCCCGGTCGAGGCCGACCAGCGACCGTCGATCGGCTGCGGCATTAAGTGGCGCTGAGCCCAACTCGCAACGACGGCGACGAACTATATTGCGGCCTAACGATACCCGCGTTTCAGTAGGTGGCGGGCGCCGGCGTTCATGGCTTCGGGGCTCTCGACGGCAAAGCCGAATGCGTTGGCCAGCCGGTCGGTGATGTTGAAGGCGAGCGAGACGGCCAGGGCGTCCTTGATCTGCTGCGGCGACACCGAGGCATCCAGTACGGCTCGGATGTCGTCGGCGTCGATGCTGTTCTGGCGGGTGAGTTTGCCAAGCATGCGCAGCGTGGCACGCAATGGCTCGTCGATCGGTGCAGAATCCACATCGGTCAGCGTTTCCGCGACTTTGGTTTCGTCGCCGTAGAACATTGTCGACGTGGCCGAGTGGGCCGAGACGCAGAATGGGCATTCGTTGGCCTTTGAGATATAGGCGGCCATCAGCTCGCGATCACCGATCGACCAGTCGGATTGTCCCCGCATCGCTTCGTGAGTAAGGGGGCCGCCGCCGTAGAAGTCTGGGCGGTAGAACACCAACTTCACGGCGTCGACGACGGGGTGGCCCGAAAACGCCCGAATCAGCGCCAGGATCGCCTTGGTGTGCAATCGATGACCGCGGTCGAGGACTTCCAGCCTCATGGTTCGAGCTTTTCATCGGTCGCGCTGGCCAGTGCCGCGAGCGCGCTGCTGTACTGGCGGCTCGCCTGCCCGACGGCGGCGCACACCACGATCTCGAAGATCTGGTCTTCGCTGAGCCCTGCCGCGCGAACAGTGGCGATGTCGTCGTCGGTGACTTGGTAGGCATGGTTGGCCACCTTCTCGATCAAGGTGCGTGTGGGTTCGCTGAGACCCACATTCTCGAATGCGGCATGGCGCAACGCGGGCGCCGCTTTCCCCTTGTCGTCGAGCACCCGGGCGACCATCTCGCGGTTCAGCCGGGCTATCTCGGTCATGTGTCCAGTTTTGCACCGCGGTACGGTACCGACGCGGCCAGTTCCTGGTTGGACACGTAGGCATCACCGCGAGTTAGGGTTCGCCGATGAAATTTGTCGTGGCAGGCTATGGCAGCCGCGGCGATGTCGAGCCCTGCATCGCCATCGCTCGGGAGCTCGTGCGCCGAGGTCATGACGTCGGCATGGCCGTGACGGTGCCGCCTGACATGGTTGCCCTCGCCGAGTCTGCGAGGCTTACCTCGGTCCCCTACGGTCGCGACTACCAGGAGCTGCTGGGCGACAAGGATTTCGTTCGCATGCTCCAGAACCCGATCAGCGCGATCTCCCAAGCTGCCGAATATGTAACCAAGATCTCGGCGGAGAAGAGCGCGATCTTGGAGTCATTGGCCCACGGCGCCGACCTGCTGCTGGCGGGCATAACCGAGCAGGCGCTGGCCGCCAATGTCGCCGAGTATCACCGTATTCCGCTGGCAGCGCTGCACTTCTTCCCGCCAGAGGTTTTGGAGCTCAGGTCGCCGCAAGGGGGCGCACCGAAAGAGGCTGACCGTGCCCAACGCAGGGCGCTCGGCTTACCGGACGCACCTGAATCCTGGACACAGCCCCTGGAGATCCAGGCCTACGACGAACTCTGCTTTCCCGGGCTCACAGCCGAATGGCAGGACATTGACGGCCGGCGGCCCTTCGTTGGGGCGCTGACGCTGGAGTTGCCGACGGCCGCCGACGACGAGGTCTTGTCGTGGATTGCCGCCGGATCTCCGCCGATCTACTTCGGCTTTGGCAGCATGCCGCTGGCATCGCCCGCCGACACAGTCGCCGTGATCGGCGCGGCCTGCGCGCTGTTGGGAGAGCGGGCGTTGATTTGCACCGGCCCGAACGATCGCATTCGCATCCCGCACGCCGACCGCGTCAAGGTTGTGGAAGCGGTGAATCACACGGCCGTCTTTCCCGCTTGTCGCGCAATCGTCCACCACGGGGGCGCCGGCACCACGGCCGCGGGCCTGCGGGCCGGTGTCCCCACACTGATCCTCTGGGTCGGGCTCGATCAGCCGATCTGGGCAGGAGTCATCGAACGACTGAAAGTCGGCTCTGCGCGCCAGTTTTCGGCGGCCAACCGGGAATCACTGGCTGCCGACCTGCGCTTCATCCTCGGTCCGGAATGCGTCACTCGGGCCCGCGAAGTTGCCGCTTCGATGACCAAATCCGCCGAAAGCGTTGCCAGCGCAGCCGATCTTCTCGAGCACGAGGCCTGCCGGGAACACGTTGATTGATCGGCGAATACGGGCCATAAGCGCCCATCGCGGCGGCGGGCTCGATTAAGATCCGGTTGGGGCAGCCGGGGGCTCGTCGAATCGAGGGTGCTTGGTGACAGCCGCCGCTAGCCAACTCGGATCGGTTGAGCACATCGTCCTGCTGGTGCTCGAGAACCGGTCGTTCGACCACATGCTCGGATTCCTGTACGCCGACTCGGGAAACGTCTCCCCTGTTACCAAGCAGCCGTTCGAAGGTCTGACGGGCAAAGAGGCCAATTCGGATGCGACGGGGACGTCGGTTCCGGTCACAGCGTTGGCGGCAACCACTCCGCATGTGTATTTCACCCCTGGCGCCGACCCCGGTGAAGGTTTCGTGGCCACCAATGATCAGCTTTTTGGCGAGGCCAGTCCGCCTGCCGGGAGTTCAGCGACCAACAGCGGATTTGTGACGGACTTCGCGGCAACGCTGAAAGGTATCGACGCGCACCGACCGATCATCCCGGGCACCACAGCGTCAGACGTCATGGCGATCTTCACCCCGCAGCTGCTGCCCGTCCTCTCGGGACTGGGCCGGGGGTTTGCGGTATGCGATCACTGGTTCTGCTCAGTGCCCACCGAAACGTTTCCCAACCGGGCTTTTCTGTGCGCGGCGACCAGCCAGGGACACATGGATGACTCCACATCCAAATACACGTCGCAAAGCATCTTCGGATTACTCAACGCGCACAACATCGCCTGGTCGATCTACGGCTATGCCAATCCCCCGCTGACCCGGCTGAATTTTCCCGACACCACCGATGCGCCCGAGTCGCACTTCGGTGTTTTTCGTGACTTTCAGGCGGCCGCGGCGGCGGGAAGCCTTGGCGCCTATACGTTTTTGGAGCCCAGTTGGGGATCGTCGGGCAACAGCCAACACCCCAATTATGATGTGGCCTTGGGCGAGCAGCTGATTCACGACGTGTACTACGCCCTGCGCAACGGGCCGGCGTGGAACCAGACCCTGTTGATCATCACCTACGACGAGCCCGGCGGCTGCTACGACCACGTGCCGCCGCCCAGCGGCGCCGTCGCACCAGATAGCTGTGCCGGCGAGTTCGGCTTTGACTTCACCCCGTTCGGTGTGCGGGTACCGACCGTGCTCGTCTCGCCGCTCATCGCTGCGGGCACGGTTTTCCGACCGTCGGGCGCTGTTCCGCTGGATCACACGTCGATCCTCAAGACCGTTGAGACCCGTTGGGGCCTACCGCCGTTGACCGCCCGCGACGCGGCGGCTCCCGATGTCGGCGACGTGCTGACCCTGACCCAGCCGCGCACCGACGACCCGCTGGCCGGCGTCACCGTCCCCACCTCGGCGGTCGCCAACCCCGTCGCGGGCACTCCGTCGCACATCCAGCAGACCTACGCCCAACTGGTGTCCGCGCTGCCGGTCGACGACGCCCAGGGGCACACCCACTCCGGCATGCCGCCATTGACAACCGAGCAGAACTACCACGACTACATCGGCTCGCGTACGGCGGCGTGGACAGCGGCGCGCGCCCGCACGCGGTCCTCACGGCGACCAGCCCGGCTGGCCACACGATCGGAGGATGTGATGACTGCTCCTACCTCGTCGACCAACGCCGGACCGCCGGCGCAGATCTACGTCATCCGCCATGGTGAAAAGGCCGCCGACCTGCCAACCCCGACGGCGACGCCAGGCCCGCCGTTTGGGGTTGACGTCGACGGCAACCAGGACATCCACTCGCTGCTGCCGCGTGGCTGGCAACGCTCCGGCGCGCTGGCCGTGCTCTTCGCGCCCGCGATCGGGCCGCTGCAGGCCGGCTTGCAGACACCCATGACGCTGTTTTCACCCGACTACGGCAAACCGCACAAGACGCAGGCACACCGTACCTACCAGACCATTCAGGGTCTCAGCGGACGATTGAATGTGCCGACCAACACACCTTACCCGGAAGGTCAGGAGCCGGCACTAGCCGCCGCCGTCGTTGCCGATTGCACCGGTGTCGTGCTCATCTGCTGGGAACACCATCACATACCCGCGATTGCTGCCGCTCTGCCCACCATTCCGGGCACCCAGATTCCGGCCGCCTGGCCGGGTGATCGGTTCGATCTGATCTGGTCGTTCAGTCTTCAGGACGGAGCTTCGTCCACGGCTTACGTGTTCTCCCAGATCCCGCAACAGGTCCTAGCGGGCGATTCCGCCACGCTCGCGCCACTACCCGCCTAACTGGCCGGAGATCCCACGTTCGATGCTGGCCTGAGTCGTCGGCGGCAAGACCAGGAGGCCATCGAGTTCTCTGCGGGCACGGTCATAGGCGTTCTGCCGTTCTTGCGGAGTCGCCGCAGCGTCGGACGCCATACGCAATAGACTCTGCGCCCGCGCGATCCGTTGCTGTCCGTCTTGGGAGAAGTCATTTCGGCGCCTACGTTTCGCCTCAGCCTCGGCGATATTGAACGCGGTCACATAGTCCTCCACGGCGGCCAGGTACCGCGACGCCGCGTCGCCGTCATCGAGGAGATCTACGGCCTTGGCCGGGCGCAAAAAGTCTGCTCGCAGCTTGGCCCTGTGAAAGTCGATCGTGAGCGGATCGCGCATGTCGGTCATCAACGGAAAGTCGAGAAGCCTAGCGAAGTCCAGTTCATACTCGAGCCAACGTGTGTCCGTTCGGTCATGCTCTCGCAGGACGCGGGTCAGCGATCGCCGCTGAGCGGCTTGATTGCCGCCGGCCAATGTCCGGTCGGGACTAGGTGAGGGCTCGCCTGGGCGCTTGTTGCCGGAAAACGCTCGCATTACAGCGATAATCGCGCCGGCCAGCGGCACGACCACGAGGAGAAACTCCACCAACCGGAACAGCAAACCCACACGACCAGGATGCCACCGCGGCCACGCACCTCGAGGAGATCATCGATTGAGATCCCACTGTCCGTAATCGGCCGCAAGGACCTCATCCACGTCCACGTTGATGCCGCCGAGAAGCGGACCCGGGCTCGACGGGGTATTGACCACTTCTTGGTACAGCACCGCCGCGGGCTCGCGCTGCCCGTGGGACCACGACCTGGTCTGCCATGCCCATCGGAACCCCGCGGTGGTCGAATGCCCGATCACGCCGTCCCTGATCGCCCATCCACACGCCTGAGAGTGCCCGTAGATGCCGGTGCGCTGCACGCCCAGCACAGAGTTGATTCCTCGAAACCAGTTGACAGCAAGGCTATTCCAAGTGTTCTGGTCGATGTCGTCATCGACACTGAAGAAGATCGGAGCGGAACTGGCACCCCCGGCCGCGGCGTGCAGCCCCAGCGCCGTGTGTGCGTCGGCCACGCCCCCGTCGTATCCCCGGGTGAAATCCGACGGATCGGGCCAACCGGGTTTGCCATATTGGAAATTGCTGACGATGTGAAGACCCGCAGCGCGCAGCGCATCGGCATACTCGCGGGTGATGGGCTTCGCCTCGAAGTGGGCGCCCGGCCGCTCCAAGGACACGTAGTTCACCACGCCCGCGTAGCCGGCCGATTTGATCTGATCAGGCGGAATCCGCCGCTCCGCGAAATCGATCAGCCTCATGTCGGCGGCCGCTGCCCGCTGCTCGCCGAGCGTTGTCGCCAGCGGCCCTATTCCCAGCAGCACCGGCGACAGCGCAAACTTGATGATGTCGCGCCGTGAAAGAGCTCGCCGCTCGTTTGACTCAGCCATCAACGCGCTCAATGGGTAAACAGGGCAGTCGCACTCCAGGCCCTGCTGCCGGGGTGACGTGGGTCGGGTTGGGGCAGCCAGGCGCCCGGACGCATGAACATCGGCAGGCGATGGAATCGGTTGGCGGCCATGAACAACGATTCGACTTCGAGTGTGCGCCAGCCCAGGTCTTCGAAGTAGGCCAACCCGTTCTCGGGCGCGAACTTGAACGGTGCGTTCTGCAACATGCCGGCCATCTTCTTGTTCATCATCCTTTTCAGGCCCGGACCTGCGAAGTCGACCATCCACCAGGCGACCTCGGGTCGCTTGATCGCCGCGGAAAGTGCAACGACGTCACGGTCTTCGAGGTACATCAGCAGGCCCTCGGTCAACACCAGCGCTTTGGTAGCGCCGTCGAGTGCCTCGTTGAAGAATGCATCGCGGGTGTCTGGATCGGACAGATCCACGGCTGATCGGGTCAACCGGCATCGCGGCATCTGGTCGGCGAGCAGCTGCGTCTTTTCCGCGAGCAGCGGCGGCAGATCCGCTTCGATCCACGGAAAGTCGGACGGCAGGTCCAAACGATACGGCCGGGTGTCCAAGCCGGCGGCCAGGTTCAACACCCGGTCACAGCCGTCGGCGACCGCTTCGGCTATCGCGTCGTCGATGATCTTGGTCCGCGCGATTAGCCACCAACCGTTACGGCTCGACACCGGAGTGTTGGCGACGATTGCGCGGCCTTGCTCACCCGCGAGACGTTCGGCCAGCGGGTCGCTGAACAGCGCGTCGGCACGGGCCGATTCGGTTGCCCGGTACCGCGCCGTCCACCGGGCCGTGTCGGAAACGTGGGTGACGAAGTGCCCGGCGTCTGCCATACGTTGCGTTATAGCATCGACCGCTGGTGCAAAGGGGTCGGGGTCGTGTAGAAGAGTCTGGTGGACGAATCGGCCGTCAGGTCTTTCAGTCCGTCAACGCTTCGCGAAGCGATGGCCCGCCGGTTGTATCGCCGGTCGGTGGCGATGGGACAAATCACGGTGCCGGCCGTTCCGAGCCTGCTCGACGAGTACGTCCGGATGTGCGACAACCTGTTTGCCAGCGTCGGCGTCCAGTACTCCCCCGAGGAATTCGCTCAGCTGACGACGGTGCTGAAAGCCCAGTTGGCGGAGGCCTACCGGACCTCATCACGGTCGAACATCGTCATCGCTTTCCACGTCCCGTTCGGCACGGCCCTGAATTACCGCGTCCATACCGAGTCGGCGACGCTCGCGAGCGCTTATGACGGCTGGGTCGGTACCCGCGAGGGGTCGCTGTTCGGCGTCGAACCGGACGCGCGGGTTTCGGCGCTGGCCGCCGAGGCGGCCGAACCCAGCACCTGTCGGGTGCTGGACATCGGGGCGGGCACCGGTCGTAATGCCCTGGCTCTGGCGCGACGCGGTCACCCCGTGGACGCGGTCGAGATGGCCCCGAAGCTCGCTCACATCATTCGTTCAGAGGCCCAACGCGAATCGCTGGTCATGCGGGTCATCGAGCGTGACGTCTTCGCAAGCGCGGATGATATCCGCAGCGACTATCAGCTGATAGTGGCCTCCGAACTGGTCCCCGACTTCCGGACGACGGAGCAGCTGCGAGCCATGTTCGAACTCGCGGCCCATTCCCTGGCCCCCGGTGGAAGGTTGCTGTTCAACACCTTTGTGCCGCGCGAGGGCTATACACCCGATGACGCCGCCCGAGAGCTCGGTCAGCAATGCAACACCATGATCTTCACCTGGGACGAGATAGCGAGTGCGATCGATCCGCAACCTCTGCAGCTTGTTGCCGACGACTCCGCTTACGACTACGAGAAAAGTCACCTGCCAGAGGGTGCTTGGCCGCCCACGGCCTGGTTCGCCGATTGGGCCAGCGGGCTCGACATATTCGACGTCGCGCGGGAGGAATCCCCCATTGAGTTGCACTGGCTCGTTTACCAGAAGGCGTAGTGTCCGTTAGCCATGGCTGATGAACTCCACTTCGTGGCTGCGAACGGACTGAACTTCGCCTATCTCGAGGACGGCTCCGGGCCTCTGGTGCTTATGCTGCACGGGTTCCCGGACACGGCGCACAGCTGGGACGATCTCCGGCCGCGAATCGCCGCGAAAGGGTACCGCGCGGTCAGCCCGTTTACGCGTGGCTACCACCCGACTGGGATTCCGGATCGCGACGCGGACCAAGAGACGTTGGCTCGCGATCCGCTCGCGTTGATCGACGCACTCGACGCCCGTGAGGCCGTCATCATCGGTCACGATTGGGGGGCTTCGGCCGCCTACGGCGCGGCGGCGCTCGGCCCCGATCGAGTGAAAAAGCTTTTCGTCATCGCCATTCCACACCCGGCGGCGTTGAAACCGTCGCCGAAGAAGCTCTGGGGTGTCCGCCACTTTGCGGTATACAAATTACCGGGAGCTCCGAACCGCTTCGCGCGCAACGACTTCGCGGCACTCCCCGCGATCTATCGGCGATGGTCGCCGGACTGGAATCCCGATCCAGCGGAGTTCGACGCCGTCCGCGCGAGCTTCGCCAACCCGGCGAGCTTGAACGCCGCGTTCGGTTACTACCGAAAGCTCTCGCCAATCCCCAGCGCATCACTGAGAGCGCGGATCACCGTGCCGACGGTGGTCTTTGCCGGGCTCGGCGATCCAGTCGTCGCGCCCTCGGACTACCGGGGCGCCGCCAAGATGTTCGAAAACGACTACATCGTTGAGGAGGTCCCCGGCGGGCATTTCATGCATCGGGAGCACCCCGACGTGTTCGCCGACCGGCTACTGGCTCACTTGTGATCTGACCCTCGCGTATGCGGGGGGCGGGTAGCCGGCTGCTATCGTGCTGTGCCTATGCCCGAGATGGATCGTCGCACCATGATGTTGATGACCGGGTTCGGCGTGTTGGCAGCCGCGGCCCCCTTCCCGCAGGCCAGGGCTTATCCGCGCCCACCGGACGCACCGGCGGGGTCCTACCTGTTCCACGACGAATTCGATGGCGCAGCGGGCTCGGCTCCAGACCCGTCGAAGTGGGCGGTGGCGCGCGCCCGGGAGCCGATGAAGGACCCGACGTTTTGGGAGAGACCCGAGAACGTCGGTCAGTATCGGGACGATCGCCAGAATGTGTTTCTCGACGGCAAGTCCAATCTTGTCCTTCGCGCCGCGAAAGACGGTCCCACCTACTACAGCGGCAAAGTTCAAAGCCCCTGGCACGGCGGCATCGGACATACCTGGGAAGCAAGGATAAAGCTCAACTGCCTCACCGCCGGCTGCTGGCCCGCGTGGTGGTTGGGTAACGAGGACAACGGTGAAATCGACGCGGTCGAGTGGTACGGCAACGGCAGCTGGCCCGCGGCCACCACGGTCCATACAAAAGCCAACGGCGCCGAGTGGGCAACACACAACCTCGCCCTGGATAGCGCATGGCATACGTGGCGGTGCCAATGGGATGAGGCAGGCATCCGCTTCTGGCAGGACTACAGCGACGGTGCTCAGCCGTATTTCAATGTTCCGGCGAACTCCATCGGCGACTGGCCGTTCAACAACCCCGGCTACCAGGTGTTTCCGGTCTTCAATCTTGCGGTCGCCGGTTCCGGCGGCGGCGATCCTGGGCCGGGGGCCTATCCCGCCGAGATGCTCGTCGACTATATCCGCGTCTGGTAAGGCGTGACGGCCTGGAAGTCCAGGCCGTCACGGCATCACCGGCTCAGAAGTTGTTGCAGGTGGTGGCGATTTGGCCGATGAGTCCGATGTACTGCGCGGCCGCCGGCATGCCCTCCGCCTGCTGAGCCATTTGCGCGCGCTGCGGCGGCGGCGAGGCGAGGAAGGAACGCAACCAGCCCTGTGCCATCGCCGACTGATTAAACTTCGCGGCGGCGGTCGGCGATTGCGCATTCAGTGCCCCTACCACCTGCGGATATGTGCAGGTGGTGTTGATTGCCGCGTCTATGCCGGGGTCCGCGGACGCGATCCCGGCGCCAGCAAGCAACGAAAAGGCTAGACCGCCACCTGCGACAGCCGATCTGATCAACGAGCGCGTGACCATATGTGGACACCTTCCAAGCTATGTACCGCCGGACTTCGGCGCAGAGGACATCAGTTTACCGGAAGGGACCGACACTCGGCTGGCACGAAGAGTCGGCGGCGTCGCACAGACCGAATAGCTCAGGCGTTGCACGGGATACTGTCTGGTCATGGACGACCTCACCAAGCCGTCTGTCTCCCGGCACCACCCGACAGTCATGCGCCCGGTCCGCAATCTGGCGGTGGACTTCTATCGCGTATCGGGTGTGGTGCTCATCGTGCTGGGCCACTGGCTCGCGGGATCGGTGACCTATCAAGACGGATATTTCGGTCGGCAGAACCCGCTCGTCGACCAGCCTTGGACGCAATGGCTGACGTGGCCTTTCCAGGCCGTTCCGACGTTTTTTCTGGTTGCCGGTTATGCCGGCGCGGTGTCCTGGACGCATCGGCGCGAGACCGAGGGTGCGTCGCGCCAGGCTTGGGTGCGGCGTCGACTCGCCCGGGTGCTCGGACCCACCACGGTCTATGTCGGGCTGGTGTCGGCCGTTGTTGTCGCCCTGGACCTGTGCCACGTTGCCGGTTCCACGCTGGAATATGCGGGATGGGCGGTGGCGATGCACCTATGGTTCCTCGCCGTCTATCTGATAGTGGTTTCGCTGACGCCGGTTGCGATTGCCGCGCAACGGCGTTGGGGACTTTTGGTACCGGCGGCGCTGGCACTGGGGGTCGCAGCGGTTGACGGCGTCTCCCTCGTCGGGCATGTGCCGTACCTTGGCTGGCTGAATTACCTGCTTTGTTGGGGAGCCCTTTACCAGCTTGGAATAGCTTGGCAGAGTGGGCTGTTGGCCGGACGCAAACCCGTGGTGCTCGCGGCCGGTTCGGCGGTGGTGTTGGCGCTGTTGATCGGGTTGGGGCTCTACCCGGTCAGCATGATTGGCGTGCCCGGACAACCGGTGCAGAATACTTCGCCGCCCACCGTGGCGATGCTGGCATTCGCGTGCACGCAGGCTGCGATCGTGGTCCTTCTTGCGCCCGCGCTCAACCGGGCGCTGCGCGCCGGTTTCGTCCAGCGGCTGCTCACAACAGCCAACAGCAACGTGATGGCTCTTTACCTGTGGCACATGATTCCTGTTGTGATCGTGGCGATCGTCGGCTACCCCGCCGGTCTGTTGCCCCAGCCGGTCGAAGGGACGGCCGAGTGGTGGCTGGCGCGGCTGGAATGGCTGGTCATCCTGAGTCTGGTGACGGCGGTCGAGATGGTCCTGTTGTACTGCGGCAGAAGCTTTTTCGCGGCGCCGCTGCCCATGCTCGCTACGCCGCTCAACGATCGCTGGGTCGAACCGGTCATGCTGGTCGGTGCCGCAATGGCGGCCTGCGGCCTGGAGTTCATCGCTGCTGACGGCTTCGCTCCTGATGGGCATTTCCCGTGGCTGACCGGGCTGATCTTCGCGGTCGGCGTCGTCCTGGTGGCGCTTCGGCCCGCAAAGGTCGGCACGCAAGCGCTCGCCAGCTGACCGCATTACCGACCACTGGTCTTGTATACCGACCGACGGTCGGTATACATTCGCGGGTGAAGTTGGAGGTAGCAATGACGACATCGGAGCGGGCGCAGTTCCGCACCCGCATGTTCGCCCGCGCGTTGGGTCCGTTCTTCACCATCGTGCCGACCACGGTCGCGATACGGGGTTCCTATATGCGAACGCTGTTCACCGAGTTCAAGGCTAACCCGATGTGGCCGTGGCTGTTCGGCGCCATTCTGTTGATGTTCGGCCTGGTGATCATCGCGTTTCACCAGTACTGGCGCAGTCCCGCGGCGATCATCGTGTCTGTGGTGGGGTGGTTCCTGGCGATACGCGGAGTGCTGTTGCTGACCGTTCCCGCGGCCTACGATGCTGCCGGCAATGCGCTGTACAGCTCAGGCGCGACCGCGGTGATCTGGGTGGTGTTCGTCTGCCTCGCCGCGTCCGGGCTGTACCTGACCTACGTCGGCTGGAAGCCGGAGCCGGGATCGCCCTAGTGCCGCGGGTAGTTAAACACCCCGACATCCGCAGGGCGGAGTTGCTCGACCGGGCGGCCGGGTTGTTCCTGCAGCACGGCTACGAGAATGTCAGCCTGAACGATCTGATCGCCGATGCCGGCGTTTCCAAAGGCGCCTTCTATCATTGGTTTCCATCGAAAGATGCGCTGGTGGCGGCCCTGGCCGAGCGCAGCGCTCGCGACGCTTTCGCCGGTGTCGCGAATGCTGCGACCGCGTGTGACGGTGACGCGCTGGACCGGCTCAACGCGGCGTTGCGGGCCGGGTTCGACATCAACATGAACACGACCGGACCGGAGCAGCTGGCCGCGATGGTGTCGTTGCTGCGCCCCGACAATGCGCATCTGTACGGACGAATCCTCGCCGTCGAGCAGGCCCTCTACCGGCCGTTACTGACCCGGCTGATATCGGAGGGAGTCGCAGACGGCATCTTCGACACCTTCGACCCCGAAGGCGTCGCGGACATGATCTATGGCCTCGCCGCCCGCACGAACTCGAACATCGTCGACGTGTTGGATGCTGCCGACGAGTCCGCCCGCGATCACGCAATCGACACTCTGACAACCAGATTCAGGTTGCACGGGCTGGCCGTCGACCGCATCCTCGGACTACCCGACGGCAGCATCGCCACGCTTACCAGAGCTGAAGTCGAAGCTATGGTCGCTGCACTGCCGCGACGCTATTAGGCCGATGCGCCGAGCGCGGCCAGCGCCGCGTCGTAATTCGGCTCTTCCGCGATCTCGGGCACCAGCTCCGAGTAGGTGACATTGCCGTCGGCGCCGATGACCACGACGGCCCGGGCGAGCAGCCCGGCGAACGGACCGTCGGCGATGGTGACGCCGTAGTCCTGCCCGAAGCTGTCGCGGAACGCCGACGCGGACTTCACGTTCTCGATGCCCTCGGCACCGCAGAACCGCGCTTGCGCGAACGGCAGGTCGTTGGACACGCACAGCACAGACACACCGCCCCCGGCGGCGCGCTCGTTGAAGGTGCGCACGCTGGTGGCGCACACGGGCGTGTCCACCGACGGAAAGATGTTCAGCAACACGGGCTTACCGCCGAACTGGTCGTTACTCACTGGTGCCAGATCGGACCCGGTCAGTGTGAAGGCCGGGGCCGGAGATCCGACGGCAGGCAGATCGCCGACGGTGTTGATCGGGTTTCCACGCATAGTTATCTGTGCCATGCGCACAGTCTGCCAAGCGCGGCGAGTCAGCCTCGGGTTGGGGCTGGTGTCAGCCGTCAGGGACTGCGCACGCCCTAGCTCAGGCTGCGAGCTCCAGGTTGTGACGACCGGATCGCCGAGCGAATACGCACTGGTCAGGTCGGCTGCAGACCCCTAGGACCGGCCTAAGATCAGCGACGCGGACCACATTCTGCCGCCTCCTCCGCGCGCCGCCAAACCATCTCCGATATCGTCGTGCTGTGCCGGAGATGAATCGACGCGACATGTTGTTGACGACGGGGTTGGGCATGCTTGCGGCTGCGGTAAGCGGTCCGGCAGCACACGCTGACCCCACCCATGCGGCCCCGCCAGCTGCGCCATCAGCGGGCCCCGCCGGGCCCTATATCTTCCAGGACGAGTTTGACGGACCGGCCGGCCAAGGCCCCGATCTGTCGAAGTGGACGGTCCAAACCTGGCAGGACGACGTGTGGCCGCCGGTCGCGGGGACATACCGCGCCCAAAACGTGTTCCTCGACGGCAACTCCAATTTGGTCCTGCTCGCCAACCAAGAAAACGGCGACTACTTCAGCGGCAAACTGCGCGGCAACTGGCGGGGCATGATCAACACCACCTGGGAGGCGCGGATAAAGCTGGACTGTTTGTCCACCGGCCTTTGGCCGTCCTTCTGGACCGTTAACGAGGACCCGGTGCCCGACGGCGAGATCGACATCTTCGAGTGGTACGGCAACGGCTCATGGCCCCCGGGAACCACGGTCCACGCGGCATCCAACGGGAAAACCTGGGAAGGGAGATCGATTCCCGGGATGGTTGACGGCGCGTGGCACACCTGGCAAATGCGTTGGGATACTGACGGTTTTAAATTCTCGCGGGACGGCGCACAGTACTTCAGCGTTCCGCCGAAGCCCATCCACGTCCACGGTGGTGCTCCTGACGACTTCCGGTGGCCGTTCAATAAGCCCGGATATTGGATGTCTCCGATGTTCACGCTTGCGGTCGGCGGTCCGGGCGGCGGCGATCCTGCCTTGGGTAACTTCCCGTCGCAAATGCTCATCGACTACATCCGGGTCTGGTAGCCAGCGCTACTTCGTCGCCCTGATCACCTGAACCAGGTTGAACTGCCAGCGCTCGACTAGCCGGAAGCCCAGGTCGTGCGGAACCGCGAAAGCCGGGGTTGTTCCGAAGCTTTCGCCGGGTGGGAGCATTGAAGCTTGTTCACGATCGGGCCGCGTCTTGTCGGCTTGGGTGATGATCCACACGACACGGCAATGGCTCAAGGGCTTGGCGACAACTTCTGGGATGAGATTGGTGTCGAAGACGTCGTTGCGGTCCGTCGCTCGTCGCCACAGCGTGAGGTCGACCAACTTCCGGTAGGCATCGGGACGCGCCGCCATCAGTGGGCGCATGGGGGCGGGCATAAACGTCACCGTGTCGTTGACGAGTAGGCAATCACCCGGCGCTGCCTTCGCCGTGATCAGATCGGCGACCTGGCTGTAGTCCATGCCGTACTTCGCATAAGGATTACGTTGCGCCAGAATATAATTCGGTGCCGCGGCGATGGCGAGAAGGCTGATGACAGCCGCCGCTGCCCACGGTGTAACGGCCAACGTGCCGATGCAGACGCCCAGCGCAAGCGCAATGCCCGGTGCCGTGAAGGTTAAGTAGCGCGGTGTGTAAATGGGGTGAATGAAGGCCGACCAGATGACGATCAGGGCGGTCGGTATCACAAGCCATGCGATCGCTAGGGTCAGCAACTGCCGATCTGCCTTCACTAGATGCGCGGATGTACAGCGCCACAAGACAATAGCCGCGGCTACTATCAGCGCCGACACAATCGCGAACGGGGGGCTTCTTTCGAAATATTGTTGAATTGCCACGTCCTCGATCGTGCGGCGCCCAATCGGCGCGATCCAGCTGATCTGATGCGTTTGGCCAATGGCCACGACCAAAAACGGCGTTACTGCACAACCCGCCAAAACCGACGTAAGCGCGAACCGTGTTAATACGGTCCGGCTGCGCCGAAAAACAAAGATGAAAGCGAGGTGAACCAAAGACAACAGCAGCAGATACACATCGAGCAGGACCGATATCGCTAGGACGATCCCATAGGACAGCCACGCCCAAGCGTTGTCACGACGTGCGGCATAAACGAGCAGTACCGTCAGCCACACGGCTGCCATCATCGAAAGGGCATACGGTCGAGCTTCGATGCCTGCCCACGTCGCCCGGGGCAAGATCGCACACACGAGTCCGGAGGCCACGGCGACAGTTCGGGACGACAACTGCTTGCCCAGCACAACGACTCCGGCCGCGGCGCCTCCAATAGCCAAACCGCTTGGTACGCGGGACCAGAATTCCGTGGGCGGGAAAATTGTGAACCAGCCGTGCATGAGCAGGTAGTACAGACCTTCGACGGCATCGACGTTGCCCAACATCTGCCACAACTGGGCCAAAGAACGACTGTAGGAGGCCGAAATGGTGGCGGCCTCGTCGTACCAGAAAGACGGACGGCCTGCGCCAGCCAAGCTCACGCTGGCGGCCAACACTGCAACGATCAGCGGGTCGAGCAAGGCTCGCGGCGGTGTTGCGATCAGGCGTCTGGAATACCCGCTGAGCACCTCGCCATGGTGCCAGAAGCGCTGCGTGCCCCACATCAAGGGCTTTGACATCGCGCTGGATGCCGATATCTGGGTGTGCACCCAGCTCCACCCGAGGCTGTTGCCGTGATAACCGACTCGTTCACCGGGCGGTGAGGAATCGGACGCGCAGCGAGCAAAGTCAGAATGGACCGCTCGAACGCGCGCCGTAGGATGCCGGCTAGGTCGGCAATAGCGTAATAGGTGGGTTATACATCCAAGGTCGTCGCGGTGCATGCTTGTTCCAAAGCAGTTGCGGGCCGAGAGGAGAAACCTATGGCCCCAGACCGTCTGAGGAGTCTCGTCGGTTTGTGCGCCGCGCCGCTCACGATCGCCCTGTCGCTTCCCCCAACTGCCTCCGCCGATACCCCGTCGTGGAACGGCGAGTACGCGATCACATTCATGGTTGGTCCAAAGTCCGGGACTAGCATGGCCGTCGGTGACCCCGAGGTGCAGCACACGGATACCTATGGGTTCCGCTCGAGCTGCACGAGCGGAAAGTGCATCGCCACGATCATTAGCGGCCCTCCGCCGAGCAACCCGACGGTTCCGCAACCGGTTCAATTCACCTGGGACGGGTCGTCCTGGACGCAAGTCACCGATTTCCAGTGGGACTGCATGATGCCCGACACCACGATCCAATGGAGTCCGGCCCGATCCAATGTGCGCTACACGCCCCAAGCCAACGGAACACTTGCCGGCGTCATGCACACCGACATCTTGAGCGGCCCGTGCCAGGGCTGGATCGAGATGGATATGACAGCCGAGCGCGCATGACGGTCAGGGGTGCGTTTAAACACGCGCCAGCTATCCGGCCGAAATGCTCATCGATTGGGTACGCGTCTTCTAACGAGACTGACGCACTTTGTACGTTGACGGCCACGAGTGTCGCGTGTCGTCGCCTACCAGCGGTGTGCCCATGCTTCCGACCTTGACGTCGTAGGCCTCCTGACCGGCACCGACTTCGCGGTTGGCGTGTTCCTGCGCGAGGTAGTAGAGCTCGTCGATGGTGGCTTCGCCGTAGGCAACGAAGGAGGTCTTCCGGACGATGTCGCCGGCTCCGGCCGTCATCAGGTCGGGCAGGATTTTCGTGGCCAGGGCCCCCAGGCCGAACAACGAGAACGGGATGACCCAGTAGCAGACGTACGACAGCGGTGTCTTGGCGTCGAGAATCGTCGCATCGCGCAGCACGATCGGTGGAATCGACGACGACACCGTCATACCTGCGAAGACGGCAACCCAGATCCATGCCAGCCGCGCGGTGGCTTGGCCGAACAGATCGCTGTCGACCACACCTGGGGGCTGACCGGCCGCGACGAACTCGTGCACGAAGGGCTTGCCGGTCAGCACGCCGATAAGGACCACCAGCAATATGCCCGCGTTGCTCAGCGGCTGAGCCCACCGCTCTGTCAACGACTGGCTCAATAACAAGGTCACGGCCGTCAACACCAAGAATGTTCCGACAGCGCCGATTTCGAGCGGCCTCGCAGGTATTCGCGCAGCGCGGCTGACCACCAATCCAATGGCGGCGATCGTCAACGCGACCAACACCGCGATCAGCGACGGCACGTTACCGACGAGAACCCAATAGACGATCCACGGTGCGAAGCCAAACAGAATGCCCACGATCGGTCAGTGTATGGGCGCCTGCGACCTCGTCCTACGACTGGTCAGCTTCCTGCTCGGTCTGTTGAGCCTGGAGCTCGTCTTGGGTGAACTGCTGCTCGGCCTGGTCATTCTGTTGTTCGGCCTGCTGTTGGGATTGGATCATCGACTGGATCGCGTTGTTCTCCGCCAAATTGGCCTCGTCCTGATCCTGCTGTTGCTGCAGGAGCTGCTCCTCCTGCTCGCTGTCGTCGTTGTCGACGGTGGTGTCGTCGGCGCCGACACCGGAGTCGTCGGTGCCGACGCTGGAATCGCCGCCGCCGGAGTCGTCGCCGGCCGAGTCGTCGACCTGCTGCAACAGTGGCGGCAGCCAGCTTGGCAACGCGGCGGCGACGTCCGGCGGCAGTTGAGGCAGCTGAATTGTCTGGTCCACCAGCTGCACTGGCCCCGACGCGACAGTCGTTTCGGCGGTGCCGGGCAAGGCGGTGCCAAAGAACGCGAGCAAAGCGATGGCGCCGGCGCCGCCGACCATCGCCGCCATTGCACGACGACGTCGACGCCGCACCTTGGCTGAGTTGATGTCAGGAGATTCTGTGGTGATGGTCATGAGCCAAAATTGCGCTCGGTCATTAGCTGCAGGCTTGGTGACGCTTATCGCTTCACTGTGAGATCGAAGCTGCCCGCCGGGGCTCCGCTAACCTGAACCGGTGCCGGACGAGGAGCCCCGCGCCGCGCGTCTGCTCGGCGAAGTCCGGCGCACTCCTGCTCAGAGCCGCATCCTGCAGGCCGCGTTGGATTTGTTCGCCGACCACGGTGTCAGCGGAACGTCGCTGCAGATGATCGCCGACGCCGTCGGAGTGACCAAGGCGGCGGTCTACCACAAGTTCAAGACCAAAGACGAAATCGTCATCGCGGTCGCCGAATTGCAACTCGCCAAGCTCGAGGACGCGCTGGAGGCGGCCGAAGCCCAATCGGACTCGGTCGGCGCCCGCAAGGTGCTGTTGACCGAAGTCGTCGGAATGGCCGTCGAGCGCCGCCGCTGGGTGATGAGCCTGCAGAACGACCCGGTGATGGTGCGGCTGTTGGGTGAGCACGAGCCGTTCCGCAACCTGATCACCCGCCTGTACGCGATTTTGCTCGACGAGGCGGACGACACCGAGGCGCGGGTATCGGCGGCGCTGTTCTCCGGCGCGATCGCCGGGACAGTGATCAATCCCCTCGTCGACGACATCGACGACGACACGCTGCGGTCCGTGCTGATCCACCTCACCGCACGCATGTTCAAGCTGCCCGACTGACGCCTCACCGCGGCGCGCGGAGAGCTCACGCCGTAACCCTTGCTTGCTTCGCGCCGGATCATCTATGGTCGGGGTAGCCGGTCGGCTACCCCATGGCTACGGAGGCGCTATGCAGATTCTTGCTGAGTCCGAGGACCTACCCAAGACCGCCAATATCAAGACCCAGCTGATCAGCCTGTGGACCGCGCCCGTCTTCGGCGTCGTCGTGCTGATCGCATTCGTCGCTTTCCCGGGGTTCTTTCCGCCAATGTCGCCGGAGATAACCGCTGAGCAGATCGCGAAGTTCTACAGCGACCACACGGCGATGATTCGGTTCAGCATGGTCACCTTCAACCTGTGCGGAATCATGTTGTTGCCCATCTTCATTGTCATCGTCGTCCAGGGACGGCATTGATGAACACTCGAGGTCAACGCATCCTATTGTGGACGGCGCCTCCGGCGGTGGCATTGTTTGTGCTTGCCTACCTTATGTTTCCGGTGTTCTCACCGCCGCTGTCGCCGACCTTGACGCCCGATCAGGTGGCCGCGTTCTTCCGTGGCAACGTCACTGGAATCCTGGGGGTGGCAATCCTCTGCAACCTGATTGCGTGCTCTTTGGTTCCGCTATTCGCGGTGACCGCCGTGCAGATCTCTCGGGCCGCAACATCGAGCACAGTCCTGACCTATGCGTATATCATTTGCGTCGGTGTGGGCACGACGGCATTCATTCTCGCCGACTATTGCTGGGGGATGGCCGCTTTCAGGCCAGACCGCGATCCGCAGCTGATCAGTCTGCTCAATGACATGGCGTGGTTCTTCTTCATCGCGCCGGTCGGCACGATCATGGTCCAGAACCTGTGCTTCGCATTGAGCGTCTATCTCGACGAGCGTCCCGAGCCGATCTTTCCGCGCTGGGTGGCGCACTTCAACGTCGCGACCGTTGCGCTGCTGGCCCCCGGCGCGTTCTCGATTCTGTACAAATCGGGTCCACTGGCCTGGAACGGTCCCCTGTCATTCACGTTGCGGCTGACGACCTTTGCCGTCTACATCGCGGTGATGTTCTGGGCTCTGCTGCGCGCTGTGAAACACCAGGGCGACGATCGGGTGGTTCTCGCGTGAGCGGCAGCGTGGCTGAGGCCCCCAAAGCCCCGACAGCCCCCGCCGAACAGACACCGTCGCGGCCTAAGAATCGCAAACTCGATCAGTGGATTGCGTTTTGGACGGTGCCATTTTTCTTCAACGTGTTCGGGCTGGTGTTTGTGCCGTTGAGTTGGATGATGCCGCCGCGGTCACCGAGCAGCTCCACGCCGCACATCGTCGATTTCATGCATTCTCACAATCTGTTGATCGCGTGCGTGATCCTGACGCTTGCCTATGGGCTCGCGCCGGTGTCGAACGCCTGCTACCTGATGCAGGTCAAGCGGATGTCGGTCAGCCCCGCGTTCCGTTATTCGATGATGATCGGCGCAATTACCGGCGCGGTGGTGGGCATGCTCTTCCCGATGTTCTGCTTCGGTCTCGGCGCATTTCGCCCCGGGTACAGCCCGTCTGTCTTGACGATGCTTTACGACTTCGGCTACCTGGCGTTCATCGGCTCGCTGGGATGCTTTTGCGTCATGTGGATGGCCTTCGGTCTGGCCATCATCCTCGACGAGAACAAGATTCTGCCAAAGTGGTTGGGCTACTACACCATTTGGCAGTACGTAACCGAGCTGATGGCTGCACCGGTCTGGATCGCCAAGTCGGGACCCTTCGCCTGGAACGGCCTGATGACCTTCTGGTTCGCGATGACGCTCTATGTCTCGTGGCAGTTCATCGTGTACCTGTGCATCTATAAGGCGATCAAGAGCCAACCGGAGGCCGAACTCGACAACGCCGCGCCTGAGCCACATCCTGTCGCCCTCGAGACCACGTCGAGAACGAGCGCATGACCGACGTTGCTGAAGGTTCTGCCACCGGCGTCGACCAGTCTCAAAAAGCTGCTAGCGCACGCGGCCATGTTCCAGGCGAATCGAGCATGTGGTTTTTCGTCATCGGTGACTTCCTCATCTTCGGCGTCTATTTCGTTGGCTACATGTACTTTCGGGGCCAGAATCACGAGCTCTTCTTGTCCAGCCAGGCTCGGCTTAACCTGGACATCGGCGCCATCAATACCGTCGTGCTGCTGACAAGTTCACTCTTTGTGGCACTCGGCACTGGGGCGGCTCGCGCGGGAAACACAGCCGATGCCCTCCGGCGGTTTTGGACCGCGCTAGCTTTCGGTGCAGCCTTCCCGGTGCTAAAGATGTTCGAGTGGATCCCCGAAATCAGCGCCGGTCTGACGCCGGGAACCAATCTGTTCTTCATGTACTACTACGTGATGACCGGAATCCACCTGTGCCACGTTTTGCTCGGCCTGGTCATCATGTGCTTCGTGATCCGCAACCTGAAAGCACCGGGGACACCCAAGATCTCGTTCGTCGAGACGGGCGCCACCTACTGGCACATGGTCGATGTCTTGTGGCTGGTCCTGTTCGCTTTGCTCTACTTGATGAGGTAGGGGATGACGTCACTGATCCGCAATCCACTGACGATCGTGTGGGCACTGCTCACCACGGTCACCATCGCGTCATCGTGGATCGCCCTCGAGGGCGGAGCCTCCCACCAGATCAATACCACGGTCACGACGGTTGTCCTGCTGATCGCGGCAGTCAAAGCGCACTTGGTGATCCGGCATTTCATGGAAGTTCGCCACGCGCCCGTCTGGCTCAAGGCCACTACCAGCGGATGGGTCCTCGCGCTGTTCGCGCTACTGCTGGGCCTCTACTTCGCCAGTCTATAGCAGTGGCTTTCGTCAAGAGTCGCTTGATCATTCGCTACTTTATGGAGGTGCGCACCGCTCCCGGCGGCTCAAACTGTCCGGGTGAATGCTTGTCAGGCGGACAACTTTTGCGCCAACTCCCATGCAGCCTCGGCCATAACGCGATAGCGCTCGCGATATTCAGTCGTGCTCGCGCGCGCATCGGCGGCGTTGCCTTCCACGCCGCGACGCCACACCCCGGCGGTGATGGAGGCCAGGCGGAACATCGAAAACACCACGAAGACGTCAAGCGATTCCGGGGGGTTGCGGCCGGCATGCGCGCAATAGCTCCTCACGAATGCCTGTTGGTCAGGAAGCCCAGTGCCACTGGGGTTCTCGCCGACTACCCCGGTCATGCCACCGGGCCCGCCCAGCACGTGGTAGGTGACGCAGAAATAGCCGAGGTCGGCCAGCGGGTTGCCGATCGTCGCCAGCTCCCAGTCCAGCACCGCGACTACCCGCGGCTCGGTCGGGTGCAGCAATACGTTGCCCAGGCGGTAGTCGCCGTGGGCGATGCAGGCTGGTTCATCATCAGGCGGGAGGTGGTCGGGCAGCCATTCCGCCAAGAGGTCCATCGCAGGCATGTCCTCCATGCGCGCCGCCTGCCATTGGCGAGTCCATAATGCCACTTGACGTTGCATATAGCCCTCGGGCCGGCCGAACCCCTCAAGCCCTACCGCGCGCCAATCCACCCGATGCAATGCCGCAAGCACCCGAGCCAGATCCTCATAGACGGCGGCACGGTGCGCCGCCGCGCCCTCACGCATCACCCGGTCCGGAAAAACCCGTCCCTCAACGTGATCCATGACGAAAAAAGGTGTGCCGAGGATTGTTTCGTCCTGGCAGAGCAGCCGCATCCTCGGTACCGGCACGTCGGTCTGGGCCAACGCCGCCATGACGCGGTATTCGCGTTCTACTTCATGGGCGCGAGGCAGCAGCTTGCCGGGCGGCTTTTTGCGCAGAACGTACTCGCCTCCGGCAGTACGGAGGTGATAGGTGGGGTTGCTCTGCCCGCCCTGAAATTGACGAATTTCGAGCTGGCCGTCGAAGCCCGCGAGCCGTCCGCGCAGATACCGGGCCAGCGCGGCTTCGTCGAATCGATGTGCGGGAAGGACCGGAACCAGCTCTGCCATTCCCTCCATCTGTTGCCCCTTCCGCCCAACCGCCTTCCCAAAAACCCTACCGAGGAGCGATGAAACGATGGCCGGTTTCGGTGTCGGCGTCATGCACAACACGATCAACTCGCGTTTCGGCCCAAAGCCGTTGGTGCATGCGGACTACGCTATTGGCCTGGCCTGTCGGGCCGATTCGTTCTGGGTGGCCGACCACCTTAACTCGGCGTGGCCGCCGTCGATGTGGACGCCCGAGCATGTCGGCGCGGCCCGTCTGATTCCCAAGATTGACGCCCACCTGGAACCCTGGACGATGCTGGGCTACCTCGCCGGCCGGAACAAGTTGGGCCGGATGCGGCTGGGAGTGGCCGTCACCGATACCGGCCGGCGCAATCCGGCGGTCACCGCGCAGGCCGCCGCGTCGCTGCATCTGCTCACGCGTGGCCGTGCGGTCCTCGGCATCGGAACCGGCGAGCGGGAAAGCAATGCGCCCTACGGCGTGGACTGGTCCAAACCGGTGGCACGCTTCGAGGAAGCCGTCGCCACCATCCGCGCGTTATGGAACTCCAATGGCGAGCTCGTCACCCGCGATTCACCGTTCTTCCCTTTGCACAAAGCGACTTTCGCGCTGCCGCCATACCGCGGCAAGTGGCCGCCGATCTGGATCGCCGCCCATGGGCCGCGCATGATGCGTGTCACCGGACGGTATGCCGACGGCTGGTTCCCGGGAACGACCCGCGCAACCGAGTACGGTGAGCAACTCGAGATCGTCCGTGCTGCGGCGTCGGATGCCGGGCGCGACCCGATGGCCATCACCCCCGCCCTCATCCGGTTCATCGTCACCGGCCGATCTCGCGACGAAGTCGACGAAGTCGTGGAATCCGATATCGCCAAGGTGTTCACGCTCCTCTCCCCCGGCAAGGACTGGGCCCGGCACGGAGCGCAGCACCCACTCGGAGCAGACTTCACAGGCGTGCAGGACTTCTTACCGCAAACGATCGACGAGCAAACCGCGCTCGCATACGCCGCTCAAGCTCCTCGATCCCTGGTCGAAGAATTGTTTGCGGTCGGCACACCTGACGAAGTCATCGACCAGATGGCGGACTTCCGCGACCATGGCATGCGCTACCTGGTTGTCGGCAACGCCGGCGCCATTCAACCGAGTCTGCGCAAAAGCGCTACCACGACGGCGCCGTACGTCAAGGTCGTGCGTGCGCTGAGAAAGCTGTGAGGTGAAGCGATGCCGATGATCGATCTGACCTACGTGCGTGGGTCGTTGGACGACCAGGCGCTGGGACAGCTAACCGACGAGCTCGTCGCCGCGCTGCTGCGGGCCGAACGTGCCCCGGATACCCCATTCCTGCGCGACAACACCTTGGTGTACCTGCACGCGGTGGATTCGGCCGCGCAGTCGGTTGGCGGCCGCGGTGAGGGCTCGCCTCGATTCCGGGTCGAGATGACGGTGTTCGAAGGCGCCCTGTCGCAAGATCGCAAGGAACAGCTCGCCGCTGATGTGCACGCCGCGGTGTGCGCCGCCGCCGGTATCGAGCCAGAAAGCGCACGGGCGCTGCATGTTTGGACACTGATTCACGAAATCCCGGAAGGCAACTGGGCCGGCGGCGGCAAGATCATCTACTACCGGCAGGTCAAAGGTTTGGTCGCTGACGACGCGCAATAGTGTCCGGGTATGGACATTTCTTGCGCGTTCGCGACCTCCTCTAGCACCCCGGAACACGTGGAGGTCGCCGAGACGCTCGGCTACCGGCGAGCCTGGCTGTACGACTCCCCCGCGCTGTACCCCGACGTCTGGATGATTCTCGGCCGCTGTGCCGAACGCACGTCGCGCATCGGCCTCGGACCGGGCGTGCTGGTTCCCAGCCTGCGCCATCCGATGGTCAACGCCGCCGCGATTGCCGAGCTCGTGGACCGAGCACCCGGTCGCGTCGCGGTGGCCGTGGGCTCGGGCTTCACCGGCCGGTTCACGCTGGGCAAGCGGCCGATGCCGTGGCGTCAGGTCGCCGACTACGTCCGTTGCTTGAAATCTCTGCTGGCGGGCCAGACCGGCGAATGGGAGGGGTCGAAAGTTCGCATGCTGCAGCTGCCCGGCTTCGGCGCGAAGCGGCCGATCCAGGTGCCAATCCTGATCGGTGCGGACGGCCCGAAGGGCCTGGCGGTGGCGGCCGAACTCGGCGACGGCGTCTTCTCCGCCGCCGTCCCCCAACCCGATGCGGTGAAGGTGGCTGATTGGCGGGCCTTACTGGCCTTCGGCACTGTGCTCGACGAGGGCGAGGAACTGACCTCGGCGCGGGTCGCCGACGCTGCCGGGCCCGGCGCGGTGGTCATGTACCACGCCGTCTACGAGCGCGCCGGCGCCGCCGCGGTTGACGCGCTACCAGGCGGGCGCGGCTGGCGCGAGGCGGTCGAAGCCTGTCCCGAGGATGAGCGGCATCTCGCGATCCACGAGGGTCACCTGGTCAAGGCCAACCCGCGCGACGAGCCGCATGTTGCCGACCTCCTCCCGTTGGCCAACGCAACAGGATTGACGGGTACGGCGCAGCAGGTGTCGGAACGCGTTGCCGGGTTCGGCGCGCTCGGCGTCACCGAACTCGTCTATCAGCCCGCCGGATCCGACATTCCGCGTGAGCTTCGCGCCTTTGCATCCGCCATGGGCCTGCAGGGCTGAGGGATTACGGTGTGATGATGACTGCCCAAGTGCTCGTGACGGCATCGCTTGCCGGGCTTTTTGCGTTCGCCGGCCTGATCAAGCTGCTCGGGGTCCGGCAATCGCTGGCGATTCGCGACCATCTCGGCGTCAAGCCGGCGCAATGGCGGGTGATCGGGCTGCTCGAGTTGGCCGGCGTCGCCGGTGTGTTGGCGGGTTTGGCCTGGCCGCCGATCGGTGTCGCCGCCGCTATCGGGCTTGGTCTGCTTGTGTTGGGCGCCATCGGTTTTCACCTCCGGGCGTCCGACAGTGTCGCCGACACGGCTCCGGCGGTGATCGGACTGGGCCTGGCCGTCGCGACGGCCATCCTGCAGTCGGCCTGACGGCGATTGCCGAGCCCGCGCCAGCACTAGTAAGCTGGGCTAAATGAATGACGTCGTCATTGCCGGGGCCGGTCCTAATGGGTTGATGTTGGCCTGTGAGCTCGCGCTGTCCGGGATCCGGCCGATCGTGCTGGACCCGCTGCCGGGACCAAACCCGGAACCGCGCGCCAACGGCGTGACGGGCCAAGGGGTTCGGATTCTCGACCACCGAGGTTTGTACAGCGTCCTGGCGGGGACCGATGACCCACCGCAGCCGTCGCCGTGGGCCATGTTTGCCGCGTTGACGCTGGATCTGGCCGGGACGGCGGATACCCAGAACTATATGGTCGCCGTGCAACAGCCCCGGCTTGTGCAAGTCCTTGCCCAGCGTGCCGGCGAGTACGAGGTGGACATTCGCTGGGGCCACCGGCTGACAGGTTTCGATCAGCGCGCCGACGGCGTCACCGTGCAGGTCGCCGTTCCGGACGGCGACTACGAGCTCGCGGCGAGGTACCTCGTCGGCGCCGACGGCGGCACCAGCCAGACGCGCAAGCTCGCGGGCATCGATTTCCCCGGCATGACCTCGCATGACGCGGTCGCAAGGATGGCGTTCGGGGTGGTGCCGCCCGACGACTGGGTTGACCCGGTCACCGGCGCGCTCGAGGTGCCCGGGTGGGGCCGAGTCCCGCCCACGCCGTTCTATCGTGCCGAACATGGCGTCTTCGCGTGCCGTCGGTTGGGCGGCAGGGCGATGCTGATCACCCTCGAACTGGACTCATCGGCTCAAGAAGACCGCGTCGACGACTATGACGACGACGAAACACCGGTGAGCCTGCCCGAGATCGAGGCCAGCGTGAAACGCGTGCTCGGCGCCGACGTACCACTGCGGCCGATATCGCCCGACACCCCGTTGGATTTGCGCCGCTTCTACGGCATCAACTCGAGGATCGCATCGCGGTACACATCAGGCCGGGTGATCCTGGTGGGCGACGCCGCGCACGTGCACTCCCCGCTCGGTGGCCCGGGACTGAACCTGGGTCTGCAGGATGCGGTGAACCTTGGCTGGAAGCTGGCCGCCGTCATCGCCGGTCGCGCCGAGCCTGCGCTGCTCGACACGTATCAGGCCGAACGCCGGCCCGCCGCCGAGCGGGTGATCATGCACAGCCGCGCTCAGTTGGCTCTGATCAGACCCGGGACCGAAGTCACCGCCTTACGGGAGCTGTTTTCCGAACTGCTGACGAATCCCGATACCGTCCACCGCCTCAGTGATCTGGTGTCCGGCAACGACAATCGGTACGCCGTTGACGATGACGCGCATCCGCTCGCCGGCCGTTGGGTGCCCGATTTCGCTGTGGCCGATGCCGACGGAACGTGGCGGATAGCGGAGCTTGCCCGCGACGGGCGGCCGCTGCTCATCGATCTCACCGACGGCGCCGTCGTCGCCGCCGCCGTGACGGACATCGCGGACCGGATCACCGTCGCCGCGGGACGCCCGGTCGGTGATGTGTCCGCTGCGTCGGCCAGGGCGTTGCTGGTGCGTCCGGATGGCTACGTGGCGTGGGCGTCGTCGGAGCCGAAGCCAGGAGTGGACGAACTTCGTCGCGTTCTTGGTCAGTTGTTTGGGATCACGCTTCCCTAGCCCAGTCGGCTGTTTCGAACGATGTGGGCGTCCAATCCCACACGGTGCCAATGATTTAGGCGTCAACAGGTGTTGTGCGTGCGTTGATAAGGGTAGGTCGTTCGCGATCGGCAATACCCGATCCGACGAGCTTTATGACCTCATCGGTGGTGTGTGCTTCGTGAGCGTCCACGCCGTAGCTGGCGGCGGTGCCGACCACATCCAGACCGGGCAGGTCCATTCCGGGAACTCCCGGCGTTTTCTCCCACTTGCCAAATTCTTTGAGGATTCCGTATTCGGCGTTGGAGGCGACCACGATGGTGACCGGGATCTTATAGTGCGCCGCGGTCCATAACGCGGTGATCGCGTAATGCATGGAGCCGTCGCCCATTAACGCCACCACGGGGCGATCCGGCGCGGCGAGTTGAGCGCCAACGGCGGCGGGTAGCCCAAAGCCCAGTCCTTCGCCGGCGGCTGATAAGTGCGAGAGCGGGCTTCCGGGCCGAATAGCGTTGGTGATCGCGATCTCGTTGCTGCCGGCCTCGCTGACCCAGAGCGTGTCTGCGGGTGCGGCATGACCGACGGCCGCCCACAGTGATTCGGGTTTAAGCGGTGTTTCCGCGTGCTCGACGGCGGGGATCGGGGCGCGTGGCGGTGGAGCGGACCGTTTGGTTGGTTTGGTCGCAGCGAGCAGGGCCTGGGCGGCGCTGCGCACGTCGGCGATGATCGCGTCCCCCACCGGGGCGCGGGCGGCTTCGTCGGGATCGTTGGTGATGTGAATCAGGCTTGTGCCTTGGGGCAGATAGGGTCCGGGGACTCGCGGGTAGTACCGGAACACCGGTGCGCCGATTACCACCACCAAGTCGCGGCCCGTTAACGCTTGGGAGACCCAGCCCGCACCGGGCGGTAGCAGGCCCTGATACAACGGGTGATTCTCGGGGAATCCACTCCACCCGGTAATTGGGGCCGTCCACACGACCGACTGGGTGCGTTCGGCCAACCCGATCACGGCATCCCAGGCGTCGTAGCGGTCCACATCGCCACCCACAATCAGCGCCGGTGAGGTTGCCGCCTGGATGCGCGCACAGATCTGCTCGGCAAGATCTGCCGGAAAGCCAACCGCGTGGGTAACTTTGCGTTCGCGCACCACGGCAACGTCCGCGGCCTGGGTGTCATCGAGTTCGGCCTGCATGTCGTCCATCGGCAACGAGACGAACACCGGCCCCATCGGCGGGGTTGTCGCCAAGTGGATGGCATGAGCGAGCACAGCGGGAGCCTCGCTCGCGATTGCCGGTTCGGCGGCCCACTTCACGAACGGCTTAGGCACCGTCGTCGGGTCGACGTTGGTCAGCAGACAGTACTGGTTTTGCATGAAGCGGCGCTGATTTCCGGCGGTGACGATCAACGGGGTCTTGTTCACGAATGCGTTGTAAAGCGCGCCTTGCGCGTTGCCCATACCGGGCGCGGTGTGAACGTTGACCACGGCGGGTCGTCGGGTGATCTGGGCATAGGCGTCGGCCATCCCGACCGGCACCATCTCCTGCAGTCCCAGCACGTAGCGGAAATCGTCAGGAAAATCCTCCAGCAGGGTCAGCTCCGACGAGCCGGGATTACCGAACCAGGTAGTCAGCCCATGCGAGCGGAACAGGTCTAGGGTTGCTTGCCGAACGCTAATCATCTCGGACCTTCTCTCGTCAGCGGGCGGCCCAGACTAACGGCAGATCAACGCTACGCGCAGGCGCAGGTCGCAACAACGCTTCTTGATCCGCGGCAGGACCGGTCGCCGAACGCTTCCTCTTGGCTGGTCATACTCGCCGCAGCGGCGGTTGCGCCGGGTCCACCCAGGTCTGTCTGACCGGCCCCGTTCCGGTCACCGCGATGATCGCGGGTTGGGCGGCCCCGGCCAGCGCTCCGTCGTAACCAGCGCCGAATATGAGTTCGTTCAGCACGTGCCGATTTCCGAGGCGATGGGTGTGGACCCGCAGATCCGTGAAGCGATCCACAAGCAGGACTTCGATTCATCGCTGCTCTCGACCGACGATCAGGCGATCACGAAATTCGTTGCGGCGGTTGTGCGCAGCCCAACTGTCGACGACGACACCTTCGCCGCGGTGCGCAAGATCCTGAGCAATCGCGAGATCGTCGAGGTCCTGCAGGTCGTCGGATTTTATTGGTCGTTCGGCCGCGTTGCCACGGTCCTCGAAGTCGAGATCGAACCCGCGCACGGTACCGCGGTCATCGAGACCAGCGAGAAAGCCGCGGCCGAGTAGCCACGCTCCCCAAGGTGCGACTGGCGTTCACAGTCGGCCATGCGAATGAGCGCAGCGCTGACTCACGCTGCCTTGAAGTTCAAAGGTGGCTATTTCGAAGCGATTTCGTCCTGATACTTCTTGGTCATATGCGCGACGGCGTCGTTCTGCGACTGCGCGAGACCTTCTCGCGCTTCGCTGGCACGAGCGGCGGCATCCAGTGTCGGCTGCGCCTGGCCCTGGAAATGCGGCATCACTTCGGCGGCAAACAATTCGGCCGACCGTTTGGTCGCCGCGGGATTGGCCCACTCGTGGCCCATCTGCAGCATGCAGCCGAAGCCTCCGGATTGATCCCACATCCGCTGCACCTGGTCCCGTGCCCGCTCCGGCGTGCCAATAACACCGGCGCCGTTGTCGTTGATGACGTCGATCATCTCGTCGATCTGCTCGCCCGGCATGGTCATCTGCGGGAACGCGGCCACCTTCTGGAAGTACCGGAACCATGACTCGAGGCCAAATTTCACGTCGTCTCGCGCCTGCTTCTCG
>NZ_DATFZD010000394.1:0-2293 GCF_035314665.1 Mycobacterium sp.
GCGCCCCACCACCGAATCGAGGCCCCGGGAACAGCCGGCCGAAAAACCGGACAGCCCAGGTGAAATGCGGGTCGGCCGCGCCCTGCACGCCGTGCGGCAGAGCGCTGTCGACCTGGTGAATGTTCTCGGCAACAACGTAGGGTCCCACCGCACCGCGCCAAAACCCGTAAACATTGTGTTCTCTCGAAAAGAACGGAGTTATCATTTTTCCGACGTGATGCAAACCACTCTGATGCCACTCTAAGCCGAAGTTACTGCGCTGAGGACGAGCGAACCCCCAGTTGAGCTGGGGGTTCGTGGTTTTCGGGGTGGGGTGTTCTGGCTACTGGAGGGTCAGGGGGATGGTCGCGTTGAGGAGTTGGAAGGCTTGGCGTTGGGTGTGGGTGGCCTCGGCGAGGATGGGCACGGGGGTGTCGGTGCCCGCGAAGCGGACCTGGTTGCGGGTGAGGGTGCCCAGATGGGTGAGCAGTCCTTGGTAGCTGTGGGTGGGTAGGTGGGTGTCGGTGGTGGTTTTGCGGGCTGCTTTGGTGGCGGCGGTGGTGGATCGGCGTGCGGGTGCAACGGGGTTGTCGCGGTCGGGGGGATTTTCGTCGGTGTAGGTCAACGGGGCCAACGCTTGACGTAGGTGCCAGGTGAGGTAGGCGGCGAGCATGCAGATCAGGACGTGGGCGCGGACGCGGTCCTGGAGGCGGTGGTGGATCGGGCGCAGGTTTAGGTCGTCGGTTTTGAGGCTGCGGAAGTCGCGTTCGACGTTGGCGAGGTTTTTGTAGGCGCCGATCACGGCGGCGGTATCGAGATCGGTGGCGGGCACGCTGGTGCGTAGTACGTAGATGCCGTCGAGGGCGGCCTCGGTGGTAATCCGGTCGTGGTTGCGGGTGATGGTGACGGTGGTGTCGGTGATGGTGATGTTCAGGTGTTTTTTCATTTTGTACTTGTCGGCGACGGCACCGATTTTCAGGCCGATCTGATCGGCCCCGGCCAGCCGCCCGGCGGCGACGGCGGCGGCGATCGGGGCCAGCAGTTGTTCGGTCGCGGTGAGCAGGTCGCCGCGTTTGCGGGCGCGTTCGGCCGCCAAGAGTGGGTTGCGGCAGCAGATCAGCCGCTCGCCGGGATAGTCGGGGTGGGTGATCTCGGCGAAATCGTGGTCATCGAACAGCGCCATCTGCAGCGGGCCGGTGTCGGCGGCCAGGACGGCGATGGCCGGGGCGCGCAGCGCGGTCAGCCAGCCGATCCCGCCGAGCTCGTTGAGCGCGCCGATGCGGGCGGAGGTGATCATGCCGCGGTCCCCGACCATCACCATGTTGGTGAGCCCGAAGGTGTCTTTGACCGTGGCGACGGCGTCGGTGAACGCGGTCGGGTCGGCGGTGTTGCCGGGAAACACCCGGATCGCGACCGGGCGACCGGCAGGGTCGGTGAGCAGCCCGTACTCGATTTGCTCGCAGCCTTTCTTGCCGTCGCGGGAGTAGCCGCGGGCGGCCAGTTCGCAGTGTCGCCCGGTCACCCACGACGAGGACAGGTCGAACATCGCGATCCGCGCCGGGTTCACCGCCGCATCCAGATGCCGCGCCGCCAACCGTTTTTCGATGTCGTCCTGGCGGGCGTGCAGCCAGTCCATCGCCGCGTAGACCTCGTCGGTGCACGCGCCGGTGACCCCCAGGTCGGCGCCCAGGGTGGTGTCGGCCCACCCGGTCAGGGTGGACAACTTCGACGCCGGCGCCAGCACCCGCGACACGATCAGCGCATACGCCAGCTCCCGGGCCCGGCAGGCCGGACCCAGCAGGGCCGGGATCTCGAGTTTGTGGGCCATCGCCACCACCGCCGCGACGTGCCCGTGTGGCAGCGCCGACTCAATCTGCACCGCGTCGGTCGCGCCCACCAGCTGCCGACCCGCCAGCACCGCCTCGATCGCGGTGATCGCCGCCTCCGGCAGCGCCGACAGGTTCGCCAGCTGTTCGTGTTTGACCTTGGCGCCGTCGCGGAAACTGCGCCGCAGATACACCGACTGGTAGTCGCGCCGCTGCCCCGACTTGTCGACATGATTGCTCTTAATTCTGGCCACATGCATCGCACCAGATCGCCGTACCATACGTTGCATCGTATCGATACTCGCGAAATAATCCTACGCGACACGCCGATAATTTTGGCTACACTTCCAGGTCAACCAACAGCATAACCGCAGACCAGACAGACAATCAGCGCTCAACCACGCCGTAACTTCGGGCTAGACAACGCTTTCGCCAGTCACCCCGGCTTCACGATAACGTAAACCACTGCGCGGTGCTGATTATCGTTG
>NZ_DATFZD010000395.1:0-25663 GCF_035314665.1 Mycobacterium sp.
TCGCGCCGTAGCGCTGAACCTACGACGCCTACTCACCTTGGGCTTGCATCACACAGGTACGAGCTGGGCCATCGCCTGATCACCATGAAGCCCAAGGGCTTGCGCGATACGCCACCGTCCTGTCACCCTCACAACGGCGGGTTGACCTCTTCTGTCGACCTCAGGGTCTGACTTCAAATCAGCGCCAACGAGCGCCACGAGGCACCCCGCCCCAAAGCACCCCTAATTCAGCAGACTCCTAGCCGATTTAATGCCGCATCGGGTCTAGTCCCAGCGACATGCCGGCCAGGCCGCGGCGTCGCGACGTCAGGCCGTCGGCGACGCTTTGCAGCGCCTTGCCCACCGGTGAGTCGGCGGCGCTCAGCACGATCGGCACCCCGGCGTCGCCTGCGGCGACCAGCGCCGGGTCCAACGGGATCTGGCCCAGCAGCGGCACATCGGAGCCGACCGTCTGCGACAACCGTTCGGCGACCTGCTGGCCGCCGCCCTCGCCGAACACGTGCAGCTGCGAGCCGTCCGGCATTGCAAGCCAGGACATGTTTTCCACCACCCCGACGATGCGTTGGCGGGTCTGCACGGCGATACTGCCGGCGCGCTCGGCCACTTCCGCCGCGGCCAGCTGAGGTGTGGTCACCACCAGGATTTCCGCGTTCGGGATCAGCTGGGCCACCGAGATGGCGATGTCTCCGGTGCCCGGCGGAAGGTCGAGCAGCAGTACGTCCAAGTCGCCCCAGTACACGTCGGCCAGAAACTGCTGCAAAGCCCGGTGCAGCATCGGTCCGCGCCATACCACCGGCGTGTTGCCCTCGATGAACTGCGCGATCGAAATGACCTTCACCTCATGCGCGATGGGCGGCAGGATCATCGACTCGACCTGAGTGGGCCGATCGGTGGTGCCCATCATCCGCGGGATGGAGTGGCCGTGGATGTCGGCGTCGAGCACTCCGACCGACACCCCGCGCGCGGCCATCGCCACGGCCAGGTTGACCGTCACCGTCGACTTACCGACGCCGCCCTTGCCGGAGGCGACCGCGTACACCCGGGTCAGTGATCCCGGCTGGGCGAACGGGATGACCGGCTCGCGGGCGTCGCCGCGTAACTGCTTGCGCAGCTCGGTGCGCTGTTCGTCATTCATCACGTCCAGGGTGACCTTCACCGCGCCGGTGCCCGGAACGTCGGCCACCGCCTGGCTCACCCGCTCGCTGATTTCGGTCTTCTTCGGGCAGGCCGCGGTGGTCAGGTAGATCTCGACGTGCACGTCGCCGCCTGGGCTCACCGCGATACCTTTGACCATCCCGAGTTCGGTGATGGGGCGGCGCAGCTCGGGATCGATCACCTTCGCCAGCGCGGCGCGAACGTCTGCAGTCGGATCGGACATCACTGTCGAGTGTAGTTCGGCGACGATGCGGGCCGGGACGGCCCGCGGAGGAGCCGGACCATCGACTCAAGTCGGCGACGATGCGGGCCGGGACGGCCGACCTAGGGGCCGGGCCATCGACGTAGTTCGGTGGTGATGTCCGCCGATCAGTTGGCGGGGCCGGGCGGCGGGCCCGCTGGTTGTATCCCCAGCCCGCCGGCGGGTGCAACGGCAGCGGGAGCCGCTGGCGGGGCGGGTGCCGGCGGCACGACCGGTGGCGCCGGCGGAGGCGGCAGGGCCGGTTGGGCCGCCGGAGGCGGGGCAGGCGCCACGCTGGGCGCTCCCAGCTGCGGGGCAGGCGCCACGCCGGGCGCTCCCAGCTGCGCGGCAGGCGCTCCCAGCGGCGGCACCGTGGGCGGCGGTGTATTCAGCGCCGGCTGCAGCGGGCCGGGGGTTTCGGCGCCGATGCAGATCACCGTGCATGACGGGCGCGGACCGATCTGCTGCCCCGGCCATTGCTGACTGCTGGTCCCGCCACTCAGGTCGATCAAGGGCATCTGCGCCAGCTGGTCTGTGGGCGCCAAGCCGTGGATGTTGAGCGGCAGGTTGGGCCCGATGCCCTCGGGGCTCTCCAGATGTAGATCGGCGAGCGGCGGCGGCGGCCCGGTAATTGGCGGTAGGTCGACCGGGATGACGCCGGTGGCATAGGCCGCGGCCCAGCCCAGCACGTTCTGGGCATATGGCATCGAGTTGTTGTAGCGCAGGATCGCGGCCATGACCTGCGACTGGTCGCGCAGGTTCAGCCCGCCGGTGCACAGGTATTTGGCGGCGGCCAGCGTGGCGTCGTACAAGTTCTGCGGATCGGCGATGCCGTCGCCGTCGCCGTCGGAGGCGTAGTGCGCCCACGTGCCGGGCAGGAACTGCATGGGACCCATGGCACGGGCATAGGTGACGGTCCCGCCGCCGCTGCTCTGGACGATGACCTCGTTGCCAGGCAGGGTGCCGTCCAGAGCCGGGCCGTAGATGGGCCGCACCGCGGTGCCGTGCACGTCGGCGGCGCCGCCGTTGGCATGCATCGACTCGATGCGTCCGATACCGGCCAGCAGGTTCCAGCTGATGCCGCAAGCGGGGTCGGCTACGGCCATCATCCGTTCGGCGTTGCGGTACGCCGATAGCGCTATCGTCGGAATGCCAAGCGCGCCTGGTGAATTCACCACCGCCATTGGCGGAGGAGCCGACGCCATGGCCGCCGCGATGTGGAAGCCGGTCTTCGGATGCTGGACGGCGATCACCAGTGGCCCAGTGGGGTCGGTGGAGGCGTGGGTGACGGCGGCGACCGGGGTGAAAGCGGCGTCGCGCAGCGTCGATTTCGGTCCGGGGAACGGTGGGGCCGCGGCGCTCTCGACTCCGGCGAAGATCAAGCAGGCGATCATCACCACGCCGAATGCCGGTGTCCGGGCGGTGCGGGTCAGCATCTGCTGCACTGCCGTAACGGCGGAAACGGTGGCGGCGGGGATCTTTGTTGCCTGCGCCGCGCGAACCGTCAACTGCCGCGCGGTAGCGAAAGCGGTAACGAGGGCAGCCGGCATTTTCGGGGGCCGCGGCACGCGAATTACCCGCTGCCGCAACTTTCCAAGGGCCGAGCGTAACGCCAAGCCTGCCCCTTTTCGCACTCGACCGTCCTCAACCTTCGAGCCCTATTAGGCACTTGTGAAACCACTTCGGGCCTCGTGACCAAAGTCACCATACATAACTCTCTGGTCACAATGGTCACAATCGCAGACTCTGTGCCCAGGGACGATACGGTTCGGGCGAGGTCAAACGGGCAGACGCAATTTCAGATTCGTCGGTGAAATCGCATTTCGCTCTAAGGCGTTATTAAGTGGCGTTCGCGGCGCGCGCGTCCGAACCGTCATCGCTGGGCGCCGGCACTTTGTTCGTCCTGTCCGGGTGGCGGTCTTCCAGCAGGTCTCGCAGATATTCCAGCTCGCGGCGCAGGTAGTCGCGGGTCTTCGCGGCTTCGCCCATGGCGAGCCGCAGCGCGGCCAGCTCGCGTGCCAGGAACTCGGTGTCGGCTTTCATCTCCTGGTCTCGGCGACGATCCTCGTCGAGCGCGACGCGGTCCCGATTCTCTTGGCGGTTTTGAGCCAGCAGGATCAGCGGCGCCGCGTAAGCGGCCTGAGTGGAAAAAGCCAGGTTGAGCAGGATGAACGGGTAGGGGTCGAACCGCAGGCTGACCGCAACGATGTTGATGATGATCCACACCACGACGATGACCGACTGAATCAGCAGGTACCTACCTGTGCCGAAGAAGCGGGCGATCGATTCTGTGGCCTGCCCGACGGCATCGGGGTCCACCCTGGGCCTGAGCACTCGGGAGGTGCGCGGGGTGTAGAGGCGCGGCCCCGATGGCGACTCGCTCATGACGCTCCTCCTGCCGCATCCAGCAAGAGGTGCTCGTTGCTCGCTCGCCAGTCGTGTGGCAGCAGATGGTCGAGTACGTCATCCACGGTCACGGCGCCCAGCAGGTGGTGCTGTTGGTCGACCACCGGTCCACACACCAGGTTGTAGGCGGCGAAATAGCGGGTCAGCACCGGCAGCGGGGTATCCGGTGCCAGGCAGGGCAGATCGGCATCGACGATCCCGCCGACCAGCATGGACGGTGGCTCGCGCAGCAGTCGCTGCAGATGCACGCATCCCAGGTAATGGCCGGTCGGGGTGGCGGTCGGGGGACGGACCACCAACACCAGCGACGACAACGCCGCGGTCAGGTCGGGATCACGGGCCCGGGCCAACGCCTCAGCGACCGAGGTGTCCGGGGTCAACACCACCGGTTCGGAGGTCATCAGGCCGCCCGCAGTATCGGGGGAGTGTTTCAGCAGGCGGCGCACCGGGTCGGACTCCTCCGGGTCCATCTGGCGCAGCAGCCGCTCGGCCAGAGTTGGATTCATCGTGCCGAGCAGGTCGGCAGCGTCATCGGGGTCCATCTCCTCGAGCACGTCGGCCGCGCGTTCGTCGCCCAGCTGCATCAACAACTCCGCCTGTTCCTCCTCGGACAGTTCCTGCAATATGTCGGCCAGCCGGTCGTTATCGAGCGCGCTGGCTACCTCGTAGCGCCGCTTGGGCGGCAGTTCACGCACTGCGTCGGCCACGTCGATCGGCCGCCACTTTTCGAACTGATGCAGTAGCTGCGCCACGGCCTGGCCCGGCATCGCCAGCGCCGAAGGGGTCAGCCCCTGCACGCTGCGCCAGCCCACGATGTGGGTATTGCTGCGCCGGGCGAATCTTCTGGGAATGCGCACCGCGACTCGGGTGACCATCCAGTCCCGGGTTCGAGTCTGCTCCAGACCCAGATCGGTGATGACGACCTCGGTGCCGGCGAGCTCTGGCAGTTCCGGATCGTTGACCCGAACCTTGGTGTCGATGATTTGCCCCATCACCAGCACTTCGCCGGGTCGTTGCTCGAACCGGTTCAGTGAAACGCTGGCGGTGTTCAGCGTCATGGCGCGCGGCTCGATCGCGGCGACCCGCAGAATCGGCACGAATATCCTTCGGCGCGAGAGCATTTCGACCACGAGTCCAAGGACGCGGGGCTGCTGGCGGACAATGCTGATGCTGACCACGACGTCGCGCACTCGACCGAGGGACTCGCCCATCGGGCCCAGCACCGTCATTCGCGCCAGCCGCGCGGCGTACACCCTGTTGATCGAGGCCATGGTGCATAGGGTATTTCAAAGGAGGTGAGTGAACGATGACCAATGCGTATCGACCCCGCCGCACTTGTTTGTCCGTACCGGGTAGCAGCCAGAAGATGATCGACAAGGCCAAAGCCCTTCCGGCCGACGAGGTCTTCCTGGACTTGGAGGATGCCGTCGCGCCGGACGCGAAGGCGGAGGCGCGTACCCGCGTGGCCGCCGCGCTGGCCGAGCCCGGATGGGCCGGCCAGTTACGCGGCGTTCGGGTCAATGACTGGACCACCCCGTGGACCCACGCCGACATCATCGAGGTGGTTTCCGCTGTCGGCGCTGCGCCCGACGCCGAGCTCGATGTCGTCGTGCTGCCCAAAGTCTCTGACGTAGCCCATGTTCAGGCGCTGGATTTGCTGCTGAGCCAGGTGGAGACGGTGCACGGGCTTCCGGTCGGGAAGATCGGCATCGACGCGCAGATCGAAGACGCCCGCGGGCTGATGAGCGTCGACGCGATCGCGGCCCAGCCAAGGGTGCAGGCGCTGGTCCTCGGGCCCGCCGACCTGATGGCCAGTCTCAACATGCGCACGCTGGTCGTCGGCGAGCAGCCCGAGGGCTACGACGTCGGCGACGCCTACCACCATGCCCTGATGACCATCCTGGTGGCTGCCCGTGCAAACGGCATCGCGGCGGTCGACGGCCCCTACCTGAAAGTGCGTGATGTAGAGGCGTTTCGGCGGGTGGCGGGTCGGTCGGCGGCACTGGGTTATGACGGGAAGTGGGTATTGCATCCCGACCAGATCGCGGCGGGCAACGAGATCTTCAGTCCGCGCCAGGCCGACTACGACCATGCGGAGCTGATTCTGGAGGCTTACGAATGGCACACCTCTGCCGCGGGTGGCGCCCGGGGAGCGGCGATGCTCGGCGACGAGATGCTGGATGAAGCCAGCCGCAAGATGGCTTTGGTGATCGCCGCTAAAGGCCGTGCGGCCGGCATGCGGCGCGAGTCGGGCCCGTTCGTTCCGCCGAATTGACTACCTGATGGACGGCGAGTGCAACGCCGCCATGGCTGCGATCACGAATATCACCAGCAGCACCGCCGCCGTCGCGCCGACCGCGATCCCGGCGATGGCAAGCCCGCGGCCCTGCTGATTGGTCCGCTTGATCTGGCTGAGCGCGGCGATCCCAAGCACCACCCCGACGATCGGAATCAGTACCCCGATGTAGCAGACAAAGCTCAGCGGAATGCCGAGCACACCACCCGCGACCGAAGTGGCCAAGGAAGCGATGGCCAGCCCATTCGTCTCGTGCGAACGATCCCGGTACGGCTGGTAGGGGTCGTACGGACCGGGATATCCCGGCGGACCCCCATAGCCACCCGCATAGCCCGGTGGAGGATAGGAGTGGCCGTATTGCGGCGGGGGCGGCGGTGGCGGCGGGTATGACGGGCCGCCGTAGGCCGGGGCGTCGTGATATCCGGGCGGCGGCGGATAGGGCGGAGGCGGAGAGCCGGGGGTCGGCGGGTTCCATGGCGGGACCGGGCCCGACTGCGGCGGATTGTCGGGAGCGTTCGGCTCGGACGGGATGGGCGGCTGTCCGGCGTATGCGGGCGGGGCGAATTCCTCCCACGGGCGCGCCTCTGGGGCCCGTGCAGGCTGGTTTGCTTCGTCGTGGCCTTCCCCGCCGAAGTCGCCGCCCTGAAATGTCATGCTGTTCAACCTAGCGTGACGGCTGAGTGAACCGCGCGCACCGAGCAGAAGCCGCGCAGCCGAACACGCCGTTTGTGCTGGTGGCAGCGCCGGCTGTGGGCTGGCGGCACCAAGCCGATATTCGTCGGCTCAGCGGGGGACAATGGGATCATGACGAGTCCCTTCCAGCCCGGACAGGTTCCCGGTGCCACGCCCGGCACCCCGCCCGCGAGCCGGCGTGCCCCCGGCTTGCCGACGCCGCCGAAGGGCTGGCCAGTCGGGTCATACCCCACCTACGCGGAAGCGCAGCGAGCCGTCGACTACCTGTCCGAACAGCAATTCCCGGTCCAGCAGATGACGATTGTCGGAGTCGACCTGATGCAGGTCGAACGGGTCACCGGCCGGTTGACCTGGCCGAAAGTGCTCGGCGGCGGCGTGATCAGCGGCGCCTGGCTGGGTCTTTTCATCGGCCTGGTGCTGGGTTTCTTCAGCCCCAACCCCTGGGGAGCATTGACGACCGGCCTGGTCGCCGGGGTGTTCTTCGGCTTGATCACCTCCGCCGTCCCCTATGCGATGGCGCGCGGCACCCGGGATTTCAGTTCGACGATGCAATTGGTCGCCGGCCGCTACGACGTGCTGTGTGACCCGCAAAACGCGGAGAGGGCCCGGGATCTGCTTGCCCGCTTGGCGATCTGACTCGACGGCCGGCTGAGGAGTTTCCGGACGTGTTGCGTATCACGCGCGCGTAGCTCTACGGTCTGCCGCGGAGCGGTCGACGACGGGAAGAAAGGACCGTGTGGTGGCGAGTCGTCGCGGGCGCGCAGTCCGGCTGAGCGCGGTCGCGTTGGCGACGCTATCCACCGCGTCGGCGGTATCGGCCTGCGGCTCCGGCGACGACGCGCGGGTGATCAGCCTCTTTACGCCGGCCAGCAGCGCTGCGACGTTCACTGCGGTAGCCAAACGCTGCACCGACCAGCTCGGCGGACGCTTCACCATCCGGCAGTTCAGCCTGCCCAGGTCCTCTGACGACCAGCGGCTGCAGCTGGCCCGCCGGCTGAGCGCTAACGACCGCACCCTCGACGTCATGGCGATGGACGTGATCTGGACGGCGGAGTTCGCCGAAGCCGGCTGGGCGCTTCCGCTTTCGGACGACCCGGCCGGGCGTGCCGAGGCCGACGCAACGACCGACACGCTGCCCGGGCCGCTTGCCACGGCAGCCTGGAAGCATCGGCTCTATGCCGCACCGCTGACCACCAACACCGAATTGCTTTGGTACCGGCCGGATTTGATGGATAAACCGCCGACAACCTGGAATGCGATGGTGGATGAGGCAACCCGGTTGCACGCCGCGGGCAAACCCAGCTGGATCGGCGTACAGGCCAGCCAGGGCGAGGGTTTGGTGGTGTGGTTCAACACCCTGCTGGAAAGCGCGGGTGGCCAGGTGCTGTCCGACGACGGCAACAAGGTCACGCTGACCGACACCCCCGCACACCGGGCCGCCACCGTCAGCGCCCTGCGGATCCTCAAGTCGGTGGCCACCGCCCCCGGCGCCGACCCGTCGATCACCCGGACCGACGCGGGCACTTCCCGGTTGGCGTTCGAGCAGGGTAAGTCCGCGCTGGAGGTCAACTGGCCATACGCGCTGGCGTCCATGCTGGAGAACGCGGTAAAGGGCGGTGTGGCCTTCTTGCCACTCAACCGCCGTCCCGACCTGGCCGGCAGCATCAACAACGTCGGCGCGTTCGTGCCGACCGACCAGCAGTTCCGCGCGGCCTACGACGCCGCCAAGTTGGTATTCGGTTTCGCCCCTTACCCGGGCGTGCAGCCCGGCCAGCCGGCCAGGGTGACGATCGGCGGTCTGAACCTGGCGGTGGCCAAGACGACGCGCCACAAGGCCGAGGCCTACCAAGCGATCAGATGCCTGCGCGACGTGCACAACGAAAAGTACATCTCGCTCGAGGGAGGCCTGCCCGCCGCGCGGACCTCGCTGTACTCCGACCCGCAATTCCAGGCGAAGTACCCGATGTACAACATCATTCGCGAACAACTCACCAACGCCGCCGCACGGATCGCGACGCCGGTCTATCAGGCGGTGTCCACTCGGATATCGGCCACGCTGAGCCCGATCAACAAGATCGACCCGGACAAGGCCGCCGACCTGCTCGCCGTGCAGGTGCAGAAGGCCGTCGACGGCCGGGGGCTGTTGCCGTGACCGGCACCGAGAACCGGCGCTCGGAGCGGCGGTTGGCGTTCGGCCTCGTCGCGCCCGCGGTGATGCTGATGCTGGCAGTCACGGCTTATCCGATCGGCTACGCGGTTTGGCTGAGCCTGCAGCGCAACAATTTGGCCACTCCCAATGACACCAAATTCATCGGGCTCGGCAACTACCAAACGATCTTGACCGACCGGTATTGGTGGACCGCACTTGCGGTGACCGTGGCGATTTCGGTTGTTTCGGTGTCGATCGAATTTGTGCTGGGCCTGGCGCTGGCGTTGGTGATGCACCGCACGCTGATCGGCAAAGGTCTGGTGCGCACCGCGGTGCTCATCCCGTACGGCATCGTCACGGTGGTCGCGTCTTACAGCTGGTACTACGCCTGGACGCCGGGCACGGGCTACCTGGCCAACCTGTTACCGCACGGCAGCGCACCACTGACCCAGCAGCTTCCGTCGCTGGGCATCGTGGTGCTCGCCGAGGTGTGGAAGACGACGCCGTTTATGTCATTGCTGCTTCTCGCCGGGTTGGCGCTGGTGCCCGAGGATCTGCTCAAGGCGGCGCAGGTCGACGGCGCCGGCGCGTGGCGACGGTTGAAGAAGATCACCTTGCCATTGATCAAGCCGGCGATCCTGGTGGCGCTGCTGTTCCGCACGCTGGACGCGTTCCGGATTTTCGACAACATCTACGTGCTCACCGGTGGAACCGGCAACACCGGATCGGTGTCGATCCTTGGCTACGACAACCTGTTCAAAGGCTTCAATGTTGGCCTCGGCTCAGCGATTTCGGTGCTGATCTTCGGATGCGTCATCATTATCGCGTTCCTTTTCATCAAGGTGTTCGGCGCGTCAGCGCCGGGCGTCGACGGCGAGGGGCGCTGAGCCGTGACCGAGCTGGTGGGCGCCCGACGCGCGACGGCCTGGGCGTTTGTCGACACCTTGGTGCTGCTGTATGCGCTGCTTCCGGTGTTGTGGATCCTCAGCCTGTCGCTCAAGCCGACGTCAACGGTCAAGGATGGCAAGCTGATTCCGTCGTCGGTGACCTTCGACAACTACCGTGGAATCTTCCGGGGCAATTACTTCAGCTCGGCTGTGATCAACTCCGTGGGAATCGGCCTGCTCACCACCGCGATCGCGGTGGTGGTCGGCGCGATGGCGGCCTATGCGGTTGCACGGTTGGACTTTCCCGGCAAGCGACTGTTGATCGGTGCGACGCTGCTGATCTCGATGTTCCCGGCGATCTCGCTGGTGACCCCGCTGTTCAACATCGAGCGCCGGCTCGGGCTGTTCGATACCTGGCCCGGGCTGATCATCCCGTACATAGCCTTCGCGCTACCGCTGGCGATCTACACGCTGTCGGCGTTCTTCCGGGAGATCCCGTGGGATCTGGAGAAGGCGGCGAAAATGGATGGCGCCACGCCGGGGCAGGCATTCCGGAAGGTGATCGCCCCGCTGGCAGCCCCGGGAATCGTGACCGCCGCGATTCTGGTGTTCATCTTCGCCTGGAACGACCTGTTGCTCGCCTTGTCGTTGACCGCCACCAGGGCCGCGATCACCGCGCCGGTGGCAATCGCCAACTTCACCGGCAATTCGCAATTCGAGGAGCCAACCGGATCGATCGCGGCCGGCGCGATGGTGATCACGGTCCCGATTATCGTTTTTGTTCTAGTCTTCCAACGACGGATTGTCGCTGGGCTGACCTCCGGCGCGGTGAAGGGATAGCTCGATGGCCGAGATTGTGTTGGATAGGGTGAGCAAGAGTTACCCCGAGGGCGCGATGGCCGTGAAGGAACTCAGCATCACGATCGCCGAAGGGGAGTTCATCATCCTGGTCGGGCCTTCCGGCTGCGGAAAGTCAACCACGCTGAATATGATTGCCGGACTTGAAGATATCTCGTCCGGGGAGCTGCGCATCGGCGGCCAGCGGATGAACGAGAGGGCGCCCAAAGACCGCGACATCGCGATGGTGTTCCAGTCCTACGCCCTGTACCCGCATATGACGGTGCGACAGAACATCGCATTCCCGCTCACCCTGGCGAAGATGAAGAAAGCCGACATCGCGGACAAGGTCGAGGACACCGCCCGAATTCTCGACCTGACCGACGTTCTCGACCGCAAGCCTTCGCAACTGTCCGGTGGGCAGCGGCAGCGGGTCGCTATGGGCAGGGCAATCGTGCGCCAACCCAAGGCATTCCTAATGGACGAGCCGCTGTCGAACCTCGACGCCAAACTGCGCGTCCAGATGCGTGGCGAGATCGCCCGGCTTCAGCGCCGGTTGGGCACCACCACCGTGTACGTGACTCACGACCAAACCGAGGCGATGACACTCGGTGACCGGGTGGTGATCATGCGCGGCGGTGTCGTGCAGCAGATCGGTGCGCCCGACGAGCTTTACGAGCGGCCCGCCAACCTGTTCGTCGCGGGCTTCATCGGCTCGCCGGCAATGAACTTCTTCCCCGGCATGCTGACTGCGACCGGGTTGAACTTGCCGTTCGGCGAAGTCACGCTGACCCAGCCCGTCCACGATGTGCTCGCGCAGCATCCGACACCGGACAAGGTCATCGTCGGCGTCCGCCCCGAGCATCTGCAAGATGCCGCCCTGATCGACGGCTACCAGCGCATCAGCGCGCTGACTTTCGAGGTGAGCGTCGACATGGTCGAGTCGCTGGGAGCCGACAAATACGTCTACTTCACCACCGAGGGTTGCGTTGTCCACTCGGACCAGCTGCCCGAGCTCGATGAGGAATCCGGAGGAGAAGAGCACGAATTCGTGGCCCGGGTTCCCGCCGCATCGAAAGCGGCAAAGGGAAAGTCCCTCGAATTGGCCTTCGACACCTTGAAACTCGCTGTTTTCGACGCCGACACCGGCGTCAACTTGACGGTTCCACCGCCGCCTGAGGAGCAGTGACCCAGACATTGGAGCGGGTGCGCGCGCACCTGCGAGCGCACTTCTCCGAGGCGGGCATCGACACCGACCCCGATGCGGCGAGCGTGACGTTTCTGGGCGCCGAGCCATTCGAGGTGCTGCGCTTTCGCCCCGGCGACTCCGACGGCGTGGTGCACTACGTCTCGGTGGGCTGCTCGCGGCATCCGATGACCGATCCGGCGGTAATCGTCGCCGACCCTGAGCGTGGCGCGCGCGCCGAAGTCGTTGTGCGGCTGCGCGATCCGGGGCCGATCACCCGTCTGGCGCACAGCCTGGCGATCGTCGCGGCAACCCCTGCGGTCGACGGCGTGGTGCTGACCGAAGACGCGCTGATCGATCTCGGCTCGCCGCTATGGAACAACCCCTTCCGGCCCGCACCGTTCACGGCGATACTGTTGGGCCGCAGCGACATTCCGGACCTGCCACTGGACTCGCCACGTGACCCGGTGCGCTTTCTGTCAGCGACTCCGATCACCGCGACCGAGGCCGCCTGGGTGCGGCTGAAAGGCGCCGACGCCATGCGCGACGCGTGGCGAAGCGATGGGGTGGATGTGTTAGATCCTAACAGGCCTGCCGCACAGCCGAATTGACTCTACAGCCAGTTTCTGCGGCGGAAATTGCGATACAGCAGCGCGCAGACGATCACCATCAGGGCGATGGTCGTCGGGTAACCCCAGTGCCATTTCAGGACGGGCATGTACTCGAAGTTCATCCCGTAGACCCCAGCGATCAGGGTGGGCACCGCCAGGATCGCCGCCCAGGCCGATATCTTGCGCATGTCGGTGTTCTGCTGCATTTCGACCCGGGCCAGCGCGGCCTGCACGAGGGAGCTGAGATTCTCGTCGTAGCTGGCGATCTGGTCGGCGGCGTGGGTGTTGTGATCGCCGACGTCGCGCAGATAGCGCCGCACTTCCTTGGAGATCAGATCCTTGTGTTCGGTCTGGAACCGCGCAAACGGGACCGAGAGCGGGTTGACGCACCGGCGCAGCTCGACAACTTCCCGCTTGAGCAGATAGATCGGCTCGATTTCGGTGCGGTGGTTGGGCGCGAACGCCACTTCTTCGATGGCGTCGATATCGGTCGCCATCAAGGTGGTGACCTCGAGGTAATGGTCCACCACGTTATCGGCGATGGCGTGCATCACCGCGAACGGGCCCAGCCGCATGTGCCCGGGGTCGGAATCCATCCGCTTGCGCACGTCGGATAACCCGCCGTGCTCGCCGTGGCGGACTGTCACCACGAAATCACCGTTGACGAAAATCATGATCTCGCCGGTTTCGACGATCTCGCGGGCGAGCACCACCGACTCGTGCGGAACGTAGTTGACCGTCTTGAGAACCAGGAACAGTGTCTCGTCGTAGCGCTCCAACTTCGGCCGCTGGTGGGCCTGTACGGCGTCTTCGACGGCTAGCGGGTGCAGACTGAAAACGTTGCCGACTTCTTGCATCTGGTGTTCGGTGGGCTCGTGCAGGCCGATCCAGGCGAAGGCTTCCTGCCCGGCCAGCTGCAGCTCGGCTACCTTGGCTCGTGCCTCTACGTGGGTGAAATTGCCGTCCAGTCGCACCCCGTCGACGTAGATGCCGCAGTCGACCACCGCTTGCTCGGCTGGTACGTAATCCAGTTCCGGATGGGGAGGCTCGTCCCTTTCAGGCCGTGCCAGGGGACGCAGTGCTTCGGGTATCTCGCGAAACGAAGGCATCCCTCACCTCCCGTCGCAGTCCGGATCCGATGAAGCCCCGGTCATGCTACGCGCCTCAGATTGCTATTGCCCCCCGAGCGGGTGCGGCTGAGCTGGTGTGATTGACGCCGAGGTCGGGGCCGGGGTTTCTCGCGCGGGTGCGTGCGCTACTTTCGACGCGACGCAATTGGCGCATCGGGCCGATCTCCACGAGGAGTGAATTGACGTGAGCACGACACCCCTGAAGGTTGCCGTCACCGGCGCCGCCGGCCAGATTGGTTACAGCCTGCTGTTTCGCCTGGCGAGCGGTTCGCTGTTGGGTCCTGACCGCCCGATCGAGCTGCGGCTGTTGGAGATCGAGCCGGCCCTCAAGGCGCTCGAGGGCGTCGTGATGGAGCTCGATGACTGCGCGTTCCCGTTGCTGTCGGGGGTGCAGATCGGCGCGGACCCGAACAAGATCTTCGACGGCGTGCACCTGGCCCTGCTCGTCGGCGCCCGGCCCCGCGGCCCGGGCATGGAGCGCGGGGACCTGCTGGAGGCCAACGGCGCGATCTTCACCGCGCAGGGCAAGGCGCTGAACTCCGTCGCCGCCGACGACGTCCGCATCGGTGTCACCGGCAACCCGGCCAACACCAACGCGCTGATCGCGATGACCAACGCCCCCGACATTCCACACGAGCGGTTCTCGGCGTTGACCCGTCTGGACCACAACCGGGCGATCTCGCAGCTGGCTCACAAGACGGGGGCCGACGTCAGCGACATCAAGAAGATCACCATCTGGGGTAACCACTCGGCCACCCAGTACCCCGACATCTTCCATGCCGAGATCAAGGGCAAGAACGCCGCCGAAGTGGTCAACGACCAGTCCTGGATCGAGAACGACTTCATCCCTACCGTCGCCAAGCGCGGCGCGGCGATCATCGACGCCCGCGGCGCATCCTCGGCCGCCTCGGCCGCCTCGGCAACCATCGACGCCGCACGGGACTGGCTGCTGGGCAGCCCGAAGGACGACTGGGTGTCGATGGCCGTGGTGTCCGACGGCTCCTACGGTGTGCCCGAGGGCCTGATCTCGTCGTTCCCGGTCACCACGAAGGACGGCAACTGGAAGATCGTCACCGGCTTGGACGTCGACGACTTCTCCCGCGGCCGGATCGACAAATCGATTGCCGAGCTTGCCGAGGAGCGAGAGGCCGTCACCGGCCTGGGCCTGATCTGAAACACGTGGCGGGTCGCCACGGACTCAACTCGTCGATTTAGGACTGCTGATGAGTAGTCAGTACGCTGGGCGGCGTGTCTGAATTGGTTGAATCGATCCAGACCCGCACCGAGCAGGGCGGTATCACCGACGCGGAGATCTTCGACGCGCATTCGGGCGGCAAGCTTTGCGTCGGCCTGACGACGGCGCTGGATAGCCAGCGCTCGTTGTCGATCGCGTACACCCCGGGTGTTGCACAGGTCAGCCGTGCAATCGCCGGCGATCACACGCTGGCGGCCCGTTACACGTGGTCGGGCCGGTTGGTTGCCGTGGTCAGCGACGGCAGCGCGGTCCTTGGCCTGGGTGACATCGGGCCGGCGGCGTCGTTGCCGGTGATGGAAGGCAAATGCGGGCTGTTCAAGGAGTTTGCCGGGCTGGATGCCATCCCGCTGGTGCTGGACACCAAGGATCCCGACGAGATCGTCGAAACGCTGCTACGGCTTCGCCCGACGTTTGGCGCGGTCAACCTCGAGGACATCGCCGCGCCGCGTTGCTTTGAGATCGAACGTCGGGTCATCGAGGCGCTGGACTGCCCGGTGATGCACGACGATCAGCACGGCACCGCGATCGTCGTGCTGGCCGCGCTGATGGGTGCTGCAACAGCCCTCGACCGTGACATGACAGCGCTGCGGATCGTCGTCTCCGGCGCCGGGGCAGCGGGCATCGCATGCGCCAATTTGCTTCAAACCAAGGGTATTTCGGACATCACCGTGCTCGACTCGCGCGGCATTCTGCACCGCGGGCGCGGCGAGATGAACAGCGTGAAAGCCGAACTTGCCGAACGCACCAACCCGCTCGACCGTACCGGCGGCATGGTCGAGGCGCTGCAGGGTGCCGATGTTTTCCTCGGGGTCTCCGGCGGTGTGGTTCCGGAGGAGTTGATCGCGACGATGGCGCCGCAAAGCATCGTGTTCGCATTGTCGAACCCCGACCCGGAGGTCCACCCGGACGCGGCGGCAAAACATGCCGCGGTGGTCGCCACCGGGCGAAGCGATTTCCCGAACCAGATCAACAACGTGTTGGCGTTCCCCGGAGTTTTTCGCGGTGCGTTGGACGCCGGTGCGCGCAGGATCACCGAGGAGATGAAGGTGGCCGCAGCCGAGGCGATCGTCTCGGTCGTCGCCGACGACTTGGCACCGGATCGGATCGTCCCGAGCCCGCTGGACCCGCGGGTTGCGCCGACGGTGGCCGCTGCCGTGGCTGCCGCCGCAGATCCCGCGGAGTGACCGCCGCCAGGTTGACCGCGCTTGCGCTCGCTGCCGCGCTCGCGCCGACCGGCTGCGGGGATAACCGGCACGACACGCATGAGCTGGTGGTCGGGTCCCGTCCGGGCGTCGAGTCGGTGCTGCTGGCCGACATTTACACCGGGGCGCTGCGCTCCTACGGGTTCCCGGCGCGCAGCGAGCAGGCAACCGACCCATTGAGCAAGCTCGACTCGGGTGCCTTTGTCGTTGTCCCGGGTTTCACCGGCCGGGTGCTGCAGCGCTTTCAGCCCGGCACGGCCGTCCGGTCCGACGCGCAGGTCTACAAGGCGATGGTTGGCGCGTTGCCTGAGGGCGTCGCCGCCGGCGATTACACGACCGCTGCCGAGGACAAACCCGCGCTGGCGGTCACCGAGTCGACGGCCAAGGGTTGGGGCGGCACTGATCTGAGCGCGGTGCCGCAGCACTGCGACGGCCTGGTCGTGGGATCGATCGCCGGTGCGTCGACACCGTCGGCGGTCGGCAGCTGCCGACTACCCGCTGCTCGCGAATTTCAGGACGATGCAACGCTTTTCGGCGCGCTTCGGGCGGGAACGATCACCGCCGCATGGACCACCAGCACCGACCCGAGCGTGCCCGCCGATCTGGTCGTGCTGACCGACGGCAAGCCGGCGCTGGTGCAGGCCGAAAACGTGGTGCCGCTGTACCGGCGCAACGAGCTAACCGATCGACAACTGCTGGCGGTCAACGAGGTGGCAGGTGTGCTGGACACCGCCGCGCTGGTCGACATGCGCCGGCAAGTGACCACCGGCGCCGACCCCCAAGCGGTCGCCGACGGGTGGCTGAACGAACACCCGCTGGGTCGCTAGCGCGACGGTGGTTTCATCCGGGCGATCACGGGGGCGAACAGCCGCTGATATCCAGAACCTGTGATCCGCACGATCAGGTCCAGCACGACGGCGTCCTGGCCGACCAGCACCCGGGCCTTGTTCTTGCGGACCGCTTCCAGGATGATCTCGGCCGCCCGTTGCGGGGTGGTGCTGGCCAGTCGTTTTTCGAAGAGCTTGTACTGCTTCTCGCGGTCTACACCCTCCGCGGTGAGGGCATTGCGGGCGATCGCGGTTTTGATGCCGCCGGGGTGCACCGCCGTCACCTTCACCGGGTCGCGGTTCAGCACCAACTCCTGACGCAGGGCTTCGGTGAAGCCGCGCACCGCGAATTTGGCCGAGTTGTAGGCGGCTTGCCCGGGTATCGACATCAGCCCGAAGAGGCTGGAGACGTTGACGATGTGGCCGTCGCCGGAGGCGATCAGATGCGGCAGGAAGGCCTTGGTGCCGTTGACGACGCCCCAGAAGTCGACGTCCATCACCCGCTCGATGTCCTTGAACTGGGTGATCTCGACGTCGCCGGTGAAGGCGATGCCGGCGTTGTTGTAGATCTGGTTGACCTTGCCGAAATGCTCGTGGATCTGGTCGGCGTAGGCGTGAAAGGCCTCACGCTCGGTGACGTCGAGTCGGTCGGCCCGGACCGGCGCACCGATGGCCTTCAGCTGTTCTTCGGTCTGCGCGAGTCCTTCGAGGTCGACGTCGCTGATCGCCAGCGTGGCACCAGAGCGGCCGAGCTCGACGGCCAGCGCTTGGCCGATACCTGACCCGGCGCCGGTGATCGCGGCCACCTTCCCGGCGAACCCTTCCATTGGACGCTCCTTGCTGCGTGGGTTGCCGTAAAGATTAGCCGGTACCGGCGGTATCTCCTATTCGCGGGTCAACGTGGAGTCCGCCAGGGGCGACGAGCGCCCGGCTAGAACGCAGAGTCAGACGGCGTGACAATCACGCGCGTCGCGGGCGCCGCGAATGACAAAGACCCCCAACAATGTTGGGGGTCTTTGAGAGTTGTCAGGCCCAGCTGCCGCCGACGGCGTTGTCGGTGGAGTTCATGTTGTTCCCCGCCGTTTGCACCTTCTGGCCGTGCTGGTTGGCCTGCTCGTAGATGACCTGGAAGTTACGGCCCAACTGGGTGATGAACTCCTGGCAGGCCACCGAACCCGAGCCGCCCCAGAAGTCACCGGCGGCCAGCACATCGCGCACGATGGACTGGTGCTCGGCCTCCAGGGAGGCGGCCTGGGCGCGGATCAGGGCGCCGTGGGCGTCCACGTCGCCGAATTGGTAGCTGATCGACATAGCGTTCTCCTAAAAACGTTGTGCGGGTGACGGTTAGCTGGACAGGATCTGCTGGGAGGCCTGCTCTTGCTGTTCGTAGTTGTTGGCGTCGCGGATCAGCCCGTCGCGCACACCGTGCAGCATGTTGACGATGTTGCGGAAGGCCTGGTTCATCTGGCCCATGGTGTCATAGGACGTCATCTGCGCGGTACCGCTCCAGCCCGCACCGGCGATGTTTTGGCTCGATGCCCACATCTTGCGGGCCTCGTCCTCCACCGTCTGAGCGTGCACATCGAAACGGCCCGCCATCGACCGCATCTCGTGCGGGTCAGTCATAAAACGCGTAGGCATATCTCTATCTCCTTGTCTTTGAGGTCATTTGGGCATCGGTTGGTGTTTGTCTATCCACCGGCCGGTGAGCGCGGCATCACCTTGGCGGCGACCCGGGAGCCCATGCTGCTCATACCGCGTCCGGCCAGCGCGCCCATCAACCCCTGCGAGAACGGGCTGCTGGGCAGGCCGTGGGTCATCGTCGGGGCGGCGACACTGGTGTCGGGCAGGATCGGGGCCGCACGCGACATTTCCGGAGTCATGCCGTGCCAGCCGTTGGGTACCGACAGCCCGCCGACGTGCTGGGCGTGGGCCAGCGACGCCGCGATGTTCGACCCCCACGACCGCAGCTGGCCGCCCACACCGGCCGACACGCTGGCCAGCTTGCCATCGACGAATTTGCCGACGTTGGCCAGCACGCTGTCACTTGCATTGGCCAACGTCGATCCGGCACTGCTGCTGGCCGAGCTGCCCGAGCTCATGAACATACGTGCGGGCGTGCTGGACAACATGCCCATGTAGTAGGTGACCTGCACCGGAAGCAGCGCGGCCGTAGGATTCCCGGCGACCGCAGTAGCCACCCCCCCGAGCCAGGTCGGCAAGTCGGCGAAAGAAAGCGCTGGCGTCGCGGCCTTGTCGCCAAAAAGGAGCGCAACGTCCGCGATCAGCTGAAGGATCACCGTGCTGGTCGCGTCGGCCGGAGCGGCGGCGGCGCTGGCCGCTGCGGGCACCGCGCCGCTGGCCACCTGGGGGGCCGCGGCCTGTGCGGGCAGGGCGCTGGCCACTTGGGAGTTCACCTGATAGGTGTCCATGCCCAGTGCGTCCTGGATCCAGTACTCCAGGTACTGCGCCTCGTTGGTGGCGATCGCCCCGGTGTTTTGGCCCAGGAAGTTGTTGGCCACCAACGTGGCCAACTCCGCCCGGTTCTCCGCGATCGTGGGCAGCGGCACCATCGAGGCATAGGCGGTCTGATACGCCGCGGCGGCCGCCTGGGCCTGGACGCCGGTCTGGGCGGCGGTGGCCGCCGTGCCGTGCAGCCACGCGATATAGGGGGCGGTCGCCGAGGCCATCCGCGCCGATGACGGCCCCAGCCACGAGCCGGTGACCAGATTGGTGACCAGGGTCTGATACTGGGTGGCGGTGCTCTCCAGATCGGCGGCCAACGAATTCCAGGCCGCCGCCGCCTCCATCAACGGACCCGACCCCGCCCCGGAGAACATCAGGGCGGAGTTAATTTCCGGGGGAATCAGCGAAAAGCTCATCGGCGTGAGACCCGGTTACACCTGCGCTGCGTTCGCTGCTTCGGCCAACGCATAAGCACCGGAGCCGGAGCGCAGCGCGGCCACCAACTGCTCGTGGACTGCCGCGGCTTGCGCGGCGAGCTGCTGATAGGCCACACCCTGCTTGCCGAACTGCGCCGCGGTCATCGCCGACACCAGGTCGGAGGCCGCCGGGGCCAAGCTCGTCGTCGGCACGGCGGCGGCCGCATTGCGGGCCACCATCGAGTCACCGATCCCGGACAGACTGCTCGCAGCCCCCGCCAGCACTTCCGGATTCGTAGTTACGAACGACACCTTCCGACCTCCTCCAATGACCCAGCCGACACCCAAGTTAGACGTTACTTCAGGCTGGGCGTTCAGTTTGACATCCCCAAGACAACTGCCATCCGTGATGGCTGACAAATCGTATGCTTTTTTTGCCGTGAGCGGTATCCGAATCACGAAACGATGTCGGCCGGAAAGCGCACGTTAACCGGGACGTTTTTTCGCACGGGCTGAATCCTCAGGTGATTGTCAGGTACGCATCCCGACCTCGAGTTTGCCGCGAACGTTCGCCACCCGGGGTCGTCGTCGAGTGTCGTCCGGGGAGCGCCGGCAGGGCGGTAGGGTTGCCGCGTGACTGAGCGCCCGCCGACTCTCTACATCTTTCCGCATGCCGGCGGGTCAGCGGAATTTTACGTTCCTTTTGCCAAAGCATTTTCCAGCGATATCAAGCGCATTGCGGTCCGATACCCGGGACGTGCTGGTACGCACGACCTTGGGTCTTTTACCAGCATTCCCGATCTCGCCGATAAGGTTTGCCGGATGCTGGCCCCGCCGGGACCCGACGACACCGTCGCGTTCTTCGGCCACAGCATGGGCGGGTTGCTGGCGTTCGAGGTCGCTCGGCGATTCGAAGTGGCGGGAAGCCCGATTGCCGCCCTGTTCGTGTCCGCATGTGCGGCGCCCGGCCGGGTCGGTTATGAGCACATCCCGGAGTCCGATCGCGGCCTGCTCGATGCGGTCAGCCAGATGACCGGTGTGAACCCCGAGTTCCTGGAGAACGAGGAGTTCGCCGCCAACATCCTGCCGACCCTGCGCGGGCTCAAGGCCATCTCGAAGTACGACTGCCCACCTGATGCGACGGTTTCCTGCCCGATCTTCGCCTACCTGGGCGACGACGACGAGGTCGCCACGCAGGAGAAGGTGTCGCACTGGTCGGAGCGAACGACATCGGAATTCAGTCTGCGGGTCTTCCCCGGGCACCACTTCTACCTCACCGACCACATACCCGAACTGGTCAGCGACATCGAGGGCAAGTTCTTGGCGCACTGCCGCGGTTGACGATTGCAACGAAACATCGATAGTTGGATCGCCCGATGGGCTTTTTCGCAACGCGTTTTTTTAAGGGTGACTAATAACACTCGGAAAGATGTTGTGTGCCCGGCAAATTGGATGATTAAGCCGATAAGTTGGACGCTACGGCCGCTTGGATCGGTATGAGTTCTACGGTTTTCCCGACGACTCTTGGACGAGTCATGTTTCACGCCTGCAACATATGCAACAGCCCCAACACGGCAGGCTGGTCGCCAGCAAACCGCAGCTTGGTAGAGATCTTTGCGATGGTCGGCGGTCTGCGGCCGGCCCGGTCCGCGGTGCACAAGCGCAATCGGTTATTGACGAACTCGTCTGAAATGAACGACTCCTGCGAATCTCCTGGCAATTACGAAAAATTTACGGGCAATCAAGCCGGGTTGTTTTAGACCGGTCGAGAGTCGGGTAGCCCCCTCGGCGCAACATTGCACGACCAGCGAGGGAGCAACTCAATTTGACTGCTTAGCAAACCTATGGTCTGATCAAGCGGGCAGGGCAGCGCCGAGCTCCTGTTTGCCGCGCGTATTACATTCTTGGGTTTTTGGTCCGAGAAGTGCGGCGGCCCTGTTAATCTCCTGCATCACAAGCGCCCTACGTTGTACGTGTTCAGGGCTCTGATCTAGAGGGGTGGTGTCCTGATGGCGGCAACCGAAGCTTCGATTCCCGCGGCGTTGGGGGAGAGGGTCCGGCAAAAGCCGGATGCGCCTGCGTACACGTTCATCGACTACGAGCTCGACCCTGACGGTTACTCCCAGACCTTGACTTGGTCTCAGCTTCACCAACGCGTGCGGGTGGTCGCTGGGGAAATCGCGTCCTGCACGTCGCCCGGGGATCGGGTGGCGATCCTCGCGCCACAGAGCCTGGAATACATCGTCGGAATTTTCGCTGCAATGGAGGCCGGTTGCGTCGCGGTGCCGCTACCAGTGCCGCAGTTCGGCGCGCACGACGAACGTGCCTCCGCGGCCTTGCGAGACAGCTCACCGGCGGCACTCCTGACGACATCGGCGGTTGTCAACGACGTCGTCTCGTGTGCTCGTGCGCTGCCCGGCACACCGCCGGCAGTGATCGAGATCGACGCGCTTGACCTCGATGCGCCGCCAACCTTCCAGCCCGCGAGCTTGACACAAACCAAAACTGCTCTGCTGCAGTACACTTCCGGCTCGACTCGTGAGCCGACCGGCGTCGTGGTGACGCACAAGAACGTCCTCGCGAATATGGAGCAGGTGATTGCAGACTATTGCGAGGCAGACGGGAAGGTTGCACCGCCGGACCTCACGCTGGTGTCGTGGCTGCCTGTCTATCACGACATGGGTCTGCTAGTCGGAGTCTCCGGTGCGGTGGCCACAGGACTTCACTCGGTGGTGATGAGCCCGATGGCATTTCTGCAGCGGCCCGCCCGGTGGATGCAGCAGTTGGCCAAAAACACCCGTGTGTTCACGGCAGTACCGAACTTCGCCTTCGAGCTGACCGCACGACGGACCACTGACGCCGACATGGCCGGGCTCGACCTGGGGCAGGTGCATACCGTTCTGAGCGGTAGCGAACGGGTACACGCGGCGACGATCCGGCGTTTCCTGGATCGATTCGCTCAGTTCAACTTCCCCCCAACCGCGCTGAAGCCGTCGTACGGCCTGGCCGAGGCGATGGTGTATGTGGCGTCTTCTGGTCCGAACCGGCCCCCGACCGTCGCCAACTTCGACTACGAGAAGCTGTCGGCCGGCCACGCCGAGGCCTGCGACAACGGAAGCGGGGTCGAGCTGGTAAGTGTCGGCACTCCGCGCGCGTCCACCATCCGGATCGTCGACCCGGATACCCGCGTCGAGAACCCGGCCGGGATGGTCGGCGAGATCTGGCTGCACGGCGACAACATCGCCAACGGCTACTGGCGAAAACCGCAACAGTCGCAGCGAACCTTCGGCGGACAGCTCGTCGATCCATCGTCTGGCACGCCGCTGGGGCCCTGGCTTCGGACCGGCGATTTGGGCGTCATCTACAACGGCGAGCTGTTCATCATCGGCCGCATCAAAGATCTGTTGATCGTGGATGGGCGTAACCACTATCCCGACGACATCGAGGCGACGACTCAGGAGATCAGTGGGGGTCGCGTAGCGGCGATCTCCATCCCGGATGATCGCACTGAGCGGCTGGTTGTGATCGCGGAAATGAAGAACCGGGGCAGCTCCGAGGAGATCCAACAAAGGCTTCGCACCGTGAGACAGCAGGTGACATCTGCGATTTCGAAGTCGCACGGGTTGCGGGTGGCCGATCTTGTGCTAGTGCCGCCCGGCTCGATTCCGATCACCACCAGCGGCAAGATCCGCCGTTCGTCATGTCTCGAGGTGTACCGGCAGGACGAGTTCAGTCGTCTGGATTCCACCGCATGACGCCCCTCGGCGATGCCGAGGCGCCTAAGTAGTGGCATCCTGACGGCTTTACACTGCAGCGAGAGTAAAGCCAATGTCATCGATAGAATCTTCCATACCCGCTGTGCTGAGGGAGCGCGCCGAGCGCCAGGACCACACCGGATGACATCATTGAGCGGGGCTGGGTACCTCGCACAAGGTCGAATACTGCAACAGCTTTCTGACAGATTGGGGGGAGCGCCGTGACTGGTGCGCCGCCTGATCGTCGCGCGATCATCACCGAGGCATTGCGCAAGATCGACGACCTGACTGCGCAGCTGGAAATTGCTCAAAAGGGAGACATCGAGCCGATCGCCGTAATTGGGATGGGCTGCCGGTTTCCGGGTGGAGCCGATAACCCGGCCCAGTTGTGGCAGCTGCTCCAGGCTGGCGTCGACGGCATCGTCCGGGTGCCCCCTGAGCGTTGGAACGCGGACGTTTTCCACTCCGACGACCACTCGGCGCCGGGGACGATCTGCAGTCCAGAGGGCGGTTTCCTCACGTCGTGGCGACCCGACGAATTCGACGCCGAATTTTTCGGGATCTCACCGCGCGAGGCAGCTGCGATGGATCCCCAACAGCGATTGTTGCTGGAAGTTGCCTGGGAAGCACTGGAAAACGCGGGCATCGCCGCGCAGACGATCCGGGGTACGCAAACCTCGGTCTTCGTTGGAATGACCACCTATGACTACGCTCTGATGCTGGCCGGAAGGCTGCCGCCGGAAGAAGTCGACCCGCACGTACCGTTCGGGAATGCGGCGAACTTCGCCGCGGGGCGGTTGTCGTATTTCCTGGGCGTACACGGCCCGGCGGTAGTGATCGACACCGCGTGCTCGTCGTCGCTGGTCACCGTCCATCTGGCCTGCCAGAGCCTGCGCCGGCGGGAAAGCGATCAGGCTTTGGTCGCCGGGGTCAACATGATGCTGAGTCCGGAAAACAGCGTCGCCACCTCGCGGTGGGGGATGTTGGCTCCCGACGGCCGCTGCAAAACCTTCGATGCGGATGCGGACGGCTATGTCCGTAGCGAGGGTTGCGGCGTGGTGGTGCTCAAGCGGCTCAGTGATGCGCTGCGCGACGGGGATTCTGTGTTGGCGGTGGTGCGCGGTTCGGCGGTCAACCAGGACGGCCCGAGCAGCGGGCAGACGGTGCCCAGCGGGCCCGCGCAGCAGGCGGTGTTGCGGGCGGCGTTGGCGGCAGCGCGCCTGCAGCCCGCCGATATCGACTACATCGAGGCGCACGGCACCGGTACGGCGTTGGGGGATCCGATCGAACTGGGAGCCTTGAGCCAGGTATTCGGCGAGCGAGACGGCTCGGCGCCGCTAGTGCTCGGGTCCGTGAAGACCAATCTCGGTCATCTGGAATCAGCGGCCGGGATCGCCGGGTTTATCAAGACCGTGTTGAGCGTGCAGCATGGCTACATCCCGCGGCATCTGCACTTCAAGACGCTGACCCCGAACGCTGTCGAGGGCGCTTCGCGGTTCACGATCGCGGACCAGGGCATGCAGTGGCCGGCCGTGACCCGGGCCCGCCGGGCCGGCGTGTCGTCCTTCGGCGTCAGCGGTACCAACGCGCACGTGCTGCTCGAGCAGGCCCCGGCCGCCGAGCCGGTGGCCGCGCAGCCCGAGCCGCCGGTCACCACCCTGGTGATCTCCGGGAAGACGCCGGCCCGGATCGCGTCGACGGCAGCGAAGCTGGCCGAGTGGATGATCGCCGACGGCGCCGGCGTTGCACTGGCCGACGTCGCCCACACCCTCAATCACCACCGCACCCGCCACCGGGTTTTCGCCACGGTCTGCTCGCGTGACCGTGTCCAGGCCGTGGCCGGACTGCAGGCCTTGGCGGCCGGCGAATCGGCAATCGGCGTGGTGGGCGCCCACGACGGGTTGTACAAACTGGGCACCGTCTTCGTGTATTCGGGTCAGGGTTCGCAATGGGCCGGCATGGGCCGGCAGTTGTTAGCGGATGAGCCGGCTTTCGCCGCCGCGGTCGACGAGTTAGAGCCGTCGTTCGTCGAGCACGTCGGGTTCTCCCTACGGCAGGTGCTGGCCGAGGGCCAGCCGGTGGCCGGGGATGCCCGGGTCCAGCCGGTTTTGCTGGGTTTGCAGTTGGCGTTGACCGCGTTGTGGCGCTCCT
>NZ_DATFZD010000396.1:0-2292 GCF_035314665.1 Mycobacterium sp.
TTCAGGCCTTGACCAACCAACTCCTCACCCTGACCTCCAGCAAAGCCGGATCGAAAACCAACGCCCGTGCCGCTAAGCGCGCACTCTCAAATGAGGCAACCAGAAACTCGACGCGCGCATCTTGACACGAGGCAACACGACGAGCCGAGATTGCCTGCCTGTGGATAAACGTCCGACTGTGGATAAATCGCTCTTCGGAGCCGCCACGTAACCTCGCGGATGTTCGACCAACTCCGCCGTAGAAGGGGCACGCATGACCGTCCAGGTTGATTTGCAGGGCAGGATCCGCGTCCCGACCGACCTCGACGCCGTCACGGCGGTCGGCGACGAAGACCACTCCGGGATCGACCCTGCGGCCGTCGAGCGGATCTGGCAGGCCGCCCGCCACTGGTACGCGGCGGGAATGCACCCGGCGATCCAGGTGTGCCTGCGGCACAACGGCAAGGTCGTGCTCAACCGGGCGATCGGGCACGGTTGGGGCAACGCCCCCACCGACCCGCCGGACGCCGAGAAGGTCCCGGTCCAGACGGATACGCCGTTCTGCGTGTACTCGTCCGCCAAGGCGATCACCGCGACCGTCGTGTACATGCTCGTCGAACGCGGGCAGCTCTCACTCGACGATCGGGTCTGCGAGTACCTGCCCACTTACACCAGCCACGGCAAGCATCGCACCACGATCCGGCACGTGATGACTCACAGCGCCGGCGTCCCGTTCCCCACCGGACCCAAGCCGGACCTCAAACGGGCGGATGACCACGAGTACGCGCAGCAGCGGCTCGGCGAGCTGCGGCCGCTGTACCGGCCGGGGTTGGTGCACATCTACCACGCGCTGACCTGGGGCCCGCTGATGCGCGAGATCATTTATGCCGCCACCGGCAAGGACATTCGCGAGATTCTGGCCACCGAGATCCTCGACCCGCTAGGCTTCCGCTGGACCAATTTCGGTGTGGCAGAACAGGATATCCCGCTGGTCGCGCCAAGCCACGCCACCGGCAAGCAGTTACCGGTCCCGATCGCGGCAGCGTTCCGTAAGGCGATCGGCGGCACGCTATACGAGACCATCCCGATCACCAACACACCGATATTTCTCACCACCGTCGTCCCGTCGTCCAATACTGTCTCGAACGCCGATGAGATGTCGCGCTTTGCCGAAATATGGCGCCGCGGAGGTGAACTCGACGGCGTGCAGATCATGCAGCCGCAGACACTGCGCGACGCGGTCCGCCAAAGCCGGCGGCTACGACCGGATGTCGCGACCGGCCTGGCCCCGGCCCGTTGGGGCACCGGCTTCCAGTTGGGCACCGACAAGTACGGCCCCTTCGGCCGCGGCGCGCCGGCAGCGTTCGGTCATCTGGGGCTGGTCAACATCGCGATCTGGGCCGACCCCGAGCGTCAGCTGGCCGCCGGTGTGGTCAGCAGTGGCAAGCCGGGCAGAGATCCGGAACTCAACCGTTACGGGGCCCTGATGAACCGCATCGCAGCCGAGATCCCGCGGGTGCCCACGGGCGGATAGCCGAAAGTCGTAAAGAAGTGTCCCGCGATTTCGTTGGCTAGTCCACGCTCGTCTAATATGTCCAACACATGTTTGGCTGTAGTCGGGGGACCAGCAACTTGGCCGTTCGGACCTTGAGCGCCCATGTTTTGTTGCCCGGCGTGGGAATGAGACGGGTAGCTTCTCGATGGCTGGTGAAAAGAGCGGTCTGACACCGGATTACGAAACGTCGCAGTCGATCTACGACCTCAACGACGACTTTTTTGCACTGTTCTTAGGCCCAACGATGGGCTATACCTGCGCTTATTTCGATCGCGACGACATGACGCTCGACGAGGCACAAGTCGCCAAATTCGACCTGGCGTTGGGCAAGCTGAATCTTGAGCCCGGCATGACGTTGCTCGACGTCGGATGCGGGTGGGGCGGCGCGCTGGATCTGGCCTTGCAGAAGTACGACGTCAACGTCATCGGCATCACCCTGAGCCGCCATCAGCACCAATACACGACAGAGCGGCTGGCCAAGGTGTCGACATCGCGGTCGGTCGACATCGGGCTGCAAGGCTGGGAGGAGTTCGACCAGCCGGTTGACCGCATCGTGAGCATCGGGGCGTTCGAGGCATTCACCAAGCGTCGCTACGGCGCGTTCTTCGAGACCGCGTACCGCCTGCTGCCGGCCGACGGCCGCATGCTGCTGCACACGATCCTCACGCATCCGCCTAGCTACTGGGCACCGCACGGCATCGCGATCACGATGAGCGATCTGCGGTTCATGCGCTTCATCGGGCAGGAGATCTTCCCCG
>NZ_DATFZD010000397.1:0-2361 GCF_035314665.1 Mycobacterium sp.
CCCCCGGGCACGGTGTTGCCCACCGACCCGGCCTGATCTACCCCGTCCATGCCCTGTCCCGTCATCCCGATGCCCGCTCGGCGACCGTCTCCTCGGCCGACCCGTTCGATCCGGTGGCGGCACCTCGCAGCGCGTCGAGCACCGCGGTCGCCGTCGCCACCCCGATGCCGGGAACAGAGGTGATCTCGTCGACCGTGGCCTCCCTAAGGCGGGCCAGCGACCCGAAATGGGCCACCAGCGCCTTGCGACGATGCTCGCCCAAGCCAGGCACCGCATCCAACGCTGAGGACGTCATCCGCTTGGACCGCTTGCTGCGGTGGTAGTTGATGGCAAAGCGGTGCGCCTCGTCGCGCACTCGCTGCAGCAGGTACAGACCCTCGCTGTTGCGCGGCAAGATGATCGGGTCGGGCTCGGCGGGCACCCACACCTCCTCCAGACGCTTGGCCAGGCCGATCACCGCAACGTCAGTGATGCCCAATTCGTCGAGGACGGCGCTGGCGGCGTTGACCTGCGGAGCGCCGCCGTCGACGACATACAGGTTGGGCGGATAGGCGAACCGACGCGACTTCCCCTCGGGCGACAAGACTTTCGGATCCTCTTGGTCTTGCAGGTGCCGCATGAACCGGCGCCGAGTCACCTCGGCGATCGACGCTATGTCGTCGGAGCGACCGTGGCCCGCGGCTTCCCGGATCGCGAAGTGGCGGTAGTCGGACTTGCGCGGCAGCCCGTCCTCGAACACCACCAGCGAGCCCACCACGTCGGTGCCCTGGACGTGGCTGATGTCCACACATTCGATCCGTAACGGCGCGTCGGCCAGGCCCAGCGCCTCCTGAATATTCTGCAGTGCAGCAGATCTGGCGGTGAAGTCGCCGGCCCGCTTGAGTTTGTGCTGCTGCAGCGCCTCTTTGGCATTGCGCTGCACGGTTTCGGCCAGTGCCTTCTTGTCGCCGCGGCGCGGTACCCGCAGTGTTACCCGCGAACCGCGCAGACCAGACAGCCAGGTGGTCAACTCGTCGGCGTTGGGTGGTAGGCAGGGCACCAGGACTTCACGCGGCACTGGGTTGGCGGACTCGTCGGCGGCGCCGTCGAGTTCGGCCTGATCGCCATAGAACTGAGTCAAGAACTGCTCGACCAACTGCGCCTCGTCGGAATCGCCGGGATCACCGGGTTTTTCGACGATCCAGCCACGCTGGCCGCGAACCCGCCCGCCGCGGACATGGAACACCTGGACGGCCGCTTCCAGTTCGTCGTCGGCGAATGCCACCACATCGGCATCGGTGCCGTCGCCGAGCACCACGGCCTGCTTCTCCAGGGCCCGCTTCAACGCCGAGAGATCATCACGCAGCCGCGCCGCTCGCTCGAAATCGAGCTGCTCGGCCGCAGCATTCATCTGCTGCTCCAGGTTGCGGGCATACCGGTCCGTCTTGCCGGACAGAAAGTCGCAGAAGTCAAGCACGATCTGGCGATGCTGCTCGGCGCTGACCCTCCCGATGCACGGCGCCGAGCACTTGTCGATGTAGCCAAGCAGGCATGGCCGGTCGATTTGGTTGTGCCGCTTAAATACTCCCGCCGAACAGGTGCGCGCAGGAAAGACGCGGGTGAGCAGATCTAACGTCTCACGAATGGCCCAAGCGTGCGAATACGGCCCGAAGTAGCGCACACCTTTTCGGCGCGGGCCGCGATAGACCATCAACCGCGGGAATTCCTCGTTGAGGGTGACCGCCAGCACCGGGTAGGACTTGTCGTCGCGGTAGCGGACGTTGAACCGCGGGTCGAACTCCTTGATCCAGTTGTATTCCAACTGAAGCGCCTCGACCTCGGTATTGACCACCGTCCACTCGACCTTGGCGGCGGTGGTCACCATCTGCCGAGTCCGCGGGTGCAGGCTCGCGACGTCAGCGAAGTAGGAGGTCAGCCGGCTGCGCAGGCTCTTGGCCTTGCCGACGTAGATCACCCGTCCGTGCTGGTCCCGGAATCGGTAGACGCCGGGCTCGACCGGGATGGACCCGGGCGCGGGGCGGTAAGTCGCGGGGTCAGGCACGTTTGTAAGGCTAGTCCGGCGAACCGACGCCGCGAGTGTGAAGGTAGCTTGCCGTTTTTCCCGTCACAAGCTGGCGAACGCCTACTCTAGGCAGTTGGGGTAGCAGGGGCCCGTAGATCGGTGGTACTCGGATGACGGCGGGCGTGGCGTGCGGCTCATGCGGCACCCGCCTGCGGAATAACGCCAGGTTCTGTGACGCGTGCGGTGCCCCGACTGCGCCGTCTGGTGACACCGCGGAGTACAAGCAGGTGACGGTGCTGTTCGCCGATGTGGTGCGCTCGATGGACATCGCGGCCGCCGTGGACATCGAGCGGTTGCGC
>NZ_DATFZD010000398.1:0-27427 GCF_035314665.1 Mycobacterium sp.
GGACTGCTGCCCGAGCGACCAAAACCCGTAGCACACAAGCCCGACGATCCCGCGCTACGGGAGTACAACGCTTACCTGGCCGAACTTGCCAAGGCAGACAACGAAATACATCAGAGACAGAACAGGACGACCGCATGACCAAACCCGAGACGCCCCAAGCGCGGCCGGTTACGCCCGTCGAAAAGATCCGGACCGCGCTGCTGGGCTACCGCGTGATGGCGTGGACGACGGGTATCTGGCTCATCGCGCTGTGCTACGAGATCGTGGTCCACTACATCGTCAAGGTGCCGAACCCACCGACCTGGATCGGCGTGGTACACGGCTGGGTGTATTTCACTTACGTATTGGCGGCCTTCAACCTTGCCGTCAAGGTCCGCTGGCCGGTCGTGAAGACTATTGGCGTGCTGTTGGCCGGAACTATCCCGCTGGTCGGTGTCATCGTCGAGCATTTCCAGACGAGAGACATCAAGGCGCGTTTCGCTCTGTAGCCCAACGCAATTCACGCTTTAGCAGCCAGCGCCCGCAGCGCCGGCAACAATAACGCAAGCGCGCGACCACGATGTGACATCGCGTCCTTTTCCGCCGAAGTCAGTTGCGCCGCGGTGCGGTGCGACCCGTCCGGAGTGAACACCGGGTCGTAGCCGAAGCCCGCGTCGCCGCGCGGGTCTCGCGCGATGGAGCCGGGCCATTCGCCGCGGACGACGACTTCACCGGTCTCCGACACCAGCGCGCACGCCGACACGAACGCCGCACTACGGCGCTCATCGGGCACATCGCGCAGTTGCGCCAACAGCAGCGCGGTATTGCCGGCGTCGTCGCCATGCACGCCGGACCACCGCGCCGAGAGCACGCCGGGCATGCCGTTCAGCGCGGCGACCTCCAACCCGGAATCGTCGGCGACGGTCGGCAGCCCCGTCGCGGCGAACCCGTCGCGGGCCTTCGCCAACGCGTTGTCCTCAAAAGTCGCACCGGTTTCCGGCGGTTCGTCGAACGGTGGCACGTCGTCGAGTGACACCAACGTCAGGCCCGTCAGCGTGGCCGCATCCAACACGCGCCGCAGCTCGGCCAATTTCTTACGGTTGCGGCTGGCGACCAGCAGGCGGGTCAGCTTCCGAACGCCTTCTCACGCGCGGGCCCGTCCGGTAGCACACCCGGATACGGCAAAGCCAACGCCTCCTGCTGCGCGACAAAGAGTTTCTCGCAGGCCCCCTGCGCGGCATCGAGCAGCTTGTCCAGCGTCGACCGCGGGAATGTCGCACCCTCGCCGGTTCCCTGGACCTCGACCAGCGTCCCGGTGTCGGTCGCAACGACGTTCATGTCAACCTCGGCGCGAGCGTCTTCCTCGTAGGGCAAGTCCACTCGCACCCGACCGTCGACCACGCCGACACTCACCGCGGCGATCGCGCACGACAGCGGCCGCGGATCGGACAACTTGCCCGCCGCGGACAGGTAGGTCACCGCATCGGCGAGCGCAACGTAAGCACCCGTGACAGCCGCCGTGCGAGTACCGCCGTCGGCCTGCAGCACATCGCAGTCGATCGCAATGGTGTTCTCCCCCAACGCCGCAAGGTCGATGCAGGCCCGCAACGACCTGCCCACCAGCCGGCTGATCTCCTGAGTGCGGCCAGACAGGCGGCCCTTCACCGACTCGCGGTCTCCGCGAGTGTGAGTGGCCGACGGCAGCATCGCGTATTCGGCCGTGAGCCAGCCCAAGCCTGATCCCTTGCGCCAACGGGGCACGCCCTCGGTGACGCTTGCCGTGCACATGACTTTGGTCTGGCCGAATTCGATCACCACCGAACCCGCCGGATGGGAGGTGAATCCGCGGGTGATGACAACTGGTCGAAGCTCGTCGTCGAGGCGGCCGTCTTCTCGTTTGGACACGCCGCCAACCCTAGCCCGCCGACGATGCGCGCCGGAACGGCGTTGGGACGAAGCCGGGCCATCAAGCCCTAGCGTGCAGTTACCCGGTCAGGAGCGGCCGACGTTGAACGTCTCGCCGCAGACCACTGCATGCACCGGGCCGCCGAATTCGGCTTTCGCCTCGCTGATCACGTCTTCGCGGGAAGTCCATGGCGGGATGTGGGTGAGCAACAGCTCCCCCACGCCGGCCGCGGTCGCGATCCGCCCGGCCTCGGTGCCCGACAGGTGCAGGTTAGGCGGACGGTCAGGCGCATCCGTCCAGGACGCCTCGCACAGGAACACGTCGGCACCGCGGGCCAACTCGATGATGGTCTCGCAGTAGCCGGTGTCACCGCTGTAGACGAACGACGCCCCTTCGCGGTTGGTGATACGCAGGCCGAACGACTCGGTCGGATGACACACCACCCGCGGCAACACCGTCACCGCACCGATTTCCACTTCCTGACCTTCGACCCAATGGTGGATATCGAAAATGTCCGAGAAATCGTCGATCTCGCCGCCGTAGGGCGAGGACGCCGCCCCGAGCCGCGACCAGGTGTCGCTCGGGCCGTACATCAAGGCCTTACCGCTCGGCGGCGACGGGTGGTAGCGGCGCCAGACGAACAATCCAGGTAGGTCCAGGCAATGGTCCGCGTGCAGGTGCGACAACAGCACGTGGACCAAACCCGGGTCGGCGTGACGTTGCAGCGCACCGAGAACGCCTCCACCGAAATCGATGACCAGCGGCGGGGTGTCCGGGGCCCTCAGCAGATAACCCGATGCCGGCGAATCCGGGCCAACAACGCTCCCAGAGCAGCCCAGCACGGTGATTCGCACGGTCACTACTGTGCCATGCCCGGTGTCACGATGGAGAAAACATCGCCGCATTGGGTGATCAGAATCATCTGCATACCTAGGAAACGTGGGTGTGACGAACGGGTTCAACGCCGGTGACCGCTGGGCCGAGAAATCGAGCCGCAAGTTTGGTGAATGCCTCGGGGTCGCCCGTGGCTTCGAACACCCGGGTGGCGGGCGGGGCGTCATGCGGTCGCAGCAGTTCAAGCTCGGTGAGCACCCGGAGCAGCGCTTTTGCGGTCTCTTCGGCGCTGGAAACCAGCGTGACGGCGTCGCCCATTGCCAGCTGGATCAGTCCGGAAAGCAGCGGGTAGTGAGTGCAGCCCAGCACCAGGGTGTCGACGTCGGCGCGCTGCAACGGCTCGAGGTAACCCTCGGCCAATCCGAGCACCTGGCGGCCGCTGGTGATGCCTCGCTCGACGAAATCGACGAACCGCGGGCAGGCCACCGCGGTGATCTGGGTGTCGCGGGCGGCGGCGAACGCGTCCTGATAGGCGCCCGAGGCAACAGTGGCCTGGGTGCCGATCACGCCGATGCGGCCGTTGCGGGTTGCGGCGACCGCGCGGCGCACCGCGGGCAGGATCACTTCGACGACGGGCACGTCGTAGCGCTCCCGCGCGTCATGCAGGCAGGCCGACGACGCCGAGTTGCAGGCAATCACCAACGCCTTGACGCCGCGGTCGACGAGGTCGTCGCCGATGGCCAGCGCATGCCCGCGAATCTCGGGAATCGTGAGTGGGCCGTAGGGACCGTTGCCGGTGTCGCCCACGTAGATGATGTCCTCGTCGGGCAGTTGGTCGATGATGGCCCGGGCCACCGTCAACCCCCCGACGCCGGAGTCGAACACCCCGATGGGCGCTAGTGGATTACCCATGCCGGCTCACGTTGTGAGAGGCCGTTGGGAGCGGCGGCGACGCTGCTCGCGAGCTTTGCGTTCCGGGCTGGACAACAGGTACGCGGCGAGCACACCGGCGATGCCCCCGCAGAGGTGTCCTTGCCAGGACACACCGCCGCAGACGTCGAGCACCGGCACCGCCCCCCACAGCACCCCGCCGTAGCCGAGCAATACCAGGAACCCGATGACGATCTGCCAGGCCGAGCGGGTGAAGAATCCGAACACCAGCAGGAAGGTCAGCCAGCCGAAGATCAGCCCCGAGGCCCCGATGTGATCGGTCTCCAGGCCGCAGGAAGATCCGACCCTGCCGATCAGCCAGGTGCCGAAACCGCCGATGATCCAGATGATCGCCGTCGCCCACAGAAACCGCGACAGCCCGGCCAGCGTGACCAGAAAACCGAGCACCAGCGCGGGTCCGGTGTTGGCCGCCAAATGCCCCCAGTTGGCGTGCAGCAGCGGAGCGAACAGAATTCCCCACAGGCCGTCAGCCTCCAGCGGGCGGATGCCGTTGTAATCCAGCTGGTGGCCGTCCAGCTGGTCGAACGCCTCGACGACGTAGAGCAGCGCCACAAAGCTGATGATCGTGGCGCCGCCGACCACCCACGCGGAGCGTTTCTTTGGTTGCTGAACCGGCGCGGTCATGCCCAAAGCTTTCCTTTCAGGAATCCTCCGGGCAACAGGTCCCGGTAGGTCGGTATTCCGGCCACCGACTCGGCGGCGATCACACCGACCAGCACCGCGCGGGCCAGGCAGTCAGCCGCCGCGGCGCCCACCGCGGTAGTCAGCGCCGTCTCCGGCGAGAACGCGGCCGGCGTGTCTGCTGACGGGGGCACCTCGACGGCGCCGGTGGCCAGAGCGAACACCATGTCGCCGTCCACCGGCGTATGCGCCGGCCGGATGCTGCGGGCGAGTCCGTCGTGACCGGCGCGCGCGACCAGTTGGCAGGCGGCCGGGCTCAGCGCGGCATCGGTCGCGACCACCGCGATCGTGGTGTTCAGCGAGCTCAACGGGGATTCGAGCGCTGCCAGTGCTGCGATCTGCTCATCGGGTGGCGTTGTCAGGCCGAGCTCGTCGACCAGGTAGGTCAGCCACGGCAGGCCGGTGGCCTGGTCGATGACATTGCCCGCAGAGTTCACCGCAACCAGCGCACCGACGGTCACCCCCGACGGCAGCGTCGTCGACGCGGTCCCCATTCCGCCCTTCAGCACGCCGGCGCACGCCCCCACCCCGGCGCCGACCGTGCCGACCGCGACCTCGACGCCCGCCGTCTGACAGGCGGCGTACCCGAACTCGGCCGTCGGCCGGTGCATCCAGTCGCCGACGTCCAGATCGAAAATCACCGCACCCGGCACGATCGGCACCACCCCACCGGTCATCGCCACGCCGCGGTCGTGCTCCTCCAGCCAGCGCATGATTCCGTCCGCTGCCGCTAATCCGTAGGCACTGCCGCCGGCGATGAACACCGCGTCCACGTAGCGCACGCTGTTGGCCGGGTCCAGCAGATCGGTTTCCCGGCTGCCGGGCGCGCCGCCACGGCAATCGACGGCGCCCACCGTGCCCGGCGGTGTCAGAACGACGGTGACGCCGCGCGCCCAACCGGCGTCCATGGTCGCCTCGGGGTCCAGCCGGTGATGGTGGCCGACCAGGATGCCGCCGACGTCGGTGATCGAGCTCATCGGGATCCCATCAGCGCCAGGACCAGGTACTCCTGCAGGAAGGTCAGCCACTGATAGACGTCGAGGTGCGAGGCCATCGGGTGGTCGTCGGGGAGTCGATCCGGACCGCCTGGGCGGATGTCGAGCATGGCGCCCAGCGCCAGGCGGATGTCGTTGACGGCCGCGACCCACGCGTTCGCGGCATCCTCGGTGAGCTCGAATCGGCCGCCATCATCCGGGACTGTGGCCAATAGCTGTTGTGCCGCAAAGCGTTTGGCGTCGATGATCTCCGGCTCGTGCAGGCTGCGCAGGGCGGCGTTCAGCCTTTCCGTCGCTTCGTCACCTGAGGGAGCGTCGTCGTCCGGCTTCGAGAAGTCCGGCAGCAGCCGCTGCAGCGTCGCATTGTCGGGAGGCTTGGAGCTACCGGTCTTCATGCCGGTAATTTCCTCGAGTTCGTCTGGCGGCGAGGATGATTCTCGTTCGTCGAGTAATCCGATCATCGAGCCCACCAGATTCTTGAGCAAGGCCGCCTCGTGCGTGTCCAGAGCGGACCGGAAACGGGGACCGTCGGCGGTCTCAACCCGCTTCCACTTGCGCACGTGCGAACCCGGATGCCCTTTCAGCGGTCCTGCTGCATGGTGGCCCACAACCCGGCCGCATGCAGCTTGGACACGTCGGTCTCCATGGATTCCCGGCTGCCCGACGACACGACTGCCTTGCCTTCGTTGTGCACCTGCAACATCAACTTGGTGGCGTGCGGCTCGCTGTAGCCGAACAGCTTCTGGAAGACATACGTCACGTAGTTCATCAGGTTGACCGGGTCGTCCCACACGATGGTCACCCAGGGGGCGGTTGTGGCCTCGCGCGAGTCGGCTTCCCGTTGCCCGATGGTCCCCGGTTTGGTCGGGGCTGACGCAGCCATGGGTTCTAGGATAGCGAGCCGCGGCAACTCACCCGATACCGTTTGCGGTGTGAATGACGCGGTGTGCGCCGGCATGCTGACCGACAGGTACGAGTTGACCATGCTGGCAGCCGCGCTGCGCGATGGCACCGCGGATCGCCGGACCACGTTCGAACTGTTCGCGCGCCGGCTGCCCGACGGACGTCGGTACGGGGTGGTCGCCGGGACGGGCCGGTTTTTGGAGGCGTTGCCCGAGTTCCGGTTCGACGACGCCGCCTGCGAGTCACTGGCGGAATTTCTCGACCGGGACACGTTGGCCTACCTTAGTGACTTCCGTTTCAGCGGCGATGTCGACGGCTATGCCGAAGGCGAGCTGTACTTCCCTGGGTCGCCGGTGCTTTCGGTGCATGGCAGCTTCGCCGAATGTGTGGTGCTCGAGACGCTGGCGTTGTCGATCTTCAACCACGACAGCGCCGTTGCGTCGGCCGCCGCGCGGATGGTCAGTGCAGCCGAGGGCCGGCCGTTGATGGACATGGGTTCGCGCCGCACCCACGAGCGGGCCGCAGTCGCCGCGGCGCGCGCGGCCTACATCGCCGGCTTCGCCGCGTCGTCCAACCTGGAGGCCCGCCGTCGCTACGGCGTGCCGACGGAGGGCACCAGCGCGCATGCCTTCACCCTGCTGCACACCTTCGACAAGCCCGACGAGCCGGCCGCGTTCGCGGCACAGGTCGACGCACTCGGACCCGACACCACGCTGCTGATCGACACCTACGACGTGACGATCGGCGTGGACAACGCGGTGGCGGCCGCCGGCACCGGGCTCGGGGCGGTGCGCATCGACTCCGGAGACTTGGGCGTGCTGGCTCGTCAGGTCCGCGCGCAGCTCGACCGGCTCGGCGCGACGCAGACCCGCATTGTGGTCTCCGGTGACCTGGACGAATTCGCCATCGCCGGATTGCGGGCCGAACCCGTCGACAGCTACGGCGTCGGCACCTCGCTGGTCACCGGGTCGGGTGCGCCGACGGCGAGCATGGTCTACAAGCTGGTCGAAGTCGACGGCACGCCCGTCGAGAAGCGCAGCGTTCGCAAAGAGTCGCACGGCGGCCGCAAGCAGGCGCTGCGGCTGTGCCGCCCGACCGGCACGATCACCGAGGAGATCGTGCATCCCGCGGGGCATCCGCCGCAGACCGGTGAGCCGTCCCGGGTGGTGACGATCCCGCTGGTGCGGGGGGGCCAGCCGGTGACCGACGTGGATCTGGGCGTGGCGCGCGAACTGGTGGCGTCGGGCTTGCGAAGCTTGCCGTGGGAGGGTCTGATGTTGTCGCACGGCGATCCGGCGATTCCGACCACGCAGATCCCGGCCCGCCGCCGACCCATCGACCACCAGGAGTAGCCACGCCTGACGAGTTGCCGGTGTCCGTGCCTGAGCTGCTGGCCAACGCCGTTGCAGCGCTGGGCGGCAGTGAACGCAGGGGCCAACTGGAGATGGCCACCGCGGTCGCCCACGCCTTCGAAACCGGAGAGCACCTGGCGGTGCAGGCGGGAACCGGCACCGGAAAGTCGCTGGCCTACCTCGTTCCGGCGATTGTCCGCGCGGTGTCCGACGACACGCCGGTCGTGGTGTCCACCGCGACGATCGCCCTGCAACGCCAACTGGTCAACCGCGATTTGCCTCAGCTGGCCGACGCGCTCACCGATGCGCTGCCCCGCGCCCCGCGATTCGCTCTGCTGAAGGGCCGCCAAAATTACCTGTGCCTGAACAAGATTCACAATGGCGCGGCGTCGAGTTCGGATGACGAGCCACCGGACGAACTTTTCGAGCCGCAGGCGCTCACCGCGTTGGGTCGCGACGTGCAACGGCTCACCGCGTGGGCGTCGACGACGAAGTCCGGTGACCGCGACGATCTCAAGCCGGGCGTGGCCGACCGGTGCTGGTCACAGGTCAGCGTGTCCGCGCGGGAATGTCTTGGCATGGCGCGCTGCCCATTCGGCACCGAATGCTTCGCCGAACGCGCCCGCTCCTCGGCCGGCGGTGCCGATATCGTCGTCACCAACCATGCGCTGCTGGCGATCGACGCCGTGGCCGACTCGGCCGTGCTGCCCGAACATCAGCTACTGGTCGTCGACGAGGCCCACGATCTGGTGGACCGGGTGACCGCGGTGGCCAGCGGCGAATTGACCTCGGCCGCACTCGGAGTCGCCTCGCGGCGGATCACCAGGCTGGTCGAACCGGAACTAATGCAGCGGTGGGAACGGGCCTCGGCCAACTTCACCGGCGCAATCCAAAACGCCCAGCTAATAAAGCCGGGCCGCATCGACCACCTCGACGACGAGCTAGCGACTCACCTCACGGCGCTGCGCGACGCGGCCGGTGCGGCGCGTTCGGTGATCGACATGTCACCGTCCGATCCCAAGGCCGCCTCGGCGCGCGCCGAGGCGATCGCCAGTCTCACCGAAATCGGCGACACCGCATCGCGAATGCTGACGTCGTTCGCGCCGGCGATCCCCGACCGCACCGACGTGGTATGGCTGGACCATGAGGACAACCGCGGTTCGACGCGCGCCGTGCTGAGGGTGGCGCCGCTCGCGGTGGCCGGACTGCTGCGCAACCGGTTGTTCGCCGGCGCCACAACGGTGTTGACGTCGGCGACGCTGACCGTCGGCGGCTCCTTCGACGCGATGGCTGCCGCCTGGGGCCTGACCGATACGCAGGACGAAGCGCAGGCTGACGCCGAAAAGCGTTGGCGTGGAATCGATGTCGGGTCGCCATTTCAGCATGCCAAGGCCGGGATCCTCTACGTGGCCGCCCATCTGCCCCCACCCGGCCGCGACGGCACCGGCTCTGCCGAGCAGTTGAGTGAGATCGCCGACCTCGTCACTGCGGCCGGCGGGCGAACGCTCGGGCTGTTCTCCTCGATGCGGGCGGCCCGCGCCGCCGCCGAGGCGATGGCCGAACGACTTTCGACGCCGGTGTTGTGTCAGGGCGACGACAGCACGGCAGCCCTCGTCGAGCAGTTCTCCGCCGACGCGGCGACGTCGCTGTTCGGCACGCTGTCGCTATGGCAGGGCGTCGACGTGCCCGGCCCGTCGCTATCGTTGGTCATCATCGACCGAATTCCGTTCCCGCGGCCCGACGATCCACTGCTGTCCGCCCGGCAGCGGGCGGTCGCCGCACGCGGCGGCAACGGATTCATGGCCGTCGCCGCCAGCCACGCCGCACTGCTGCTGGCGCAGGGCGCCGGGCGGCTACTGCGTGGCGTTGACGACCGAGGGGTCGTCGCGGTGCTCGACTCCCGGATGGCCACCGCCCGCTACGGCGGCTACCTGCGTGCCTCCCTGCCGCCGTTCTGGCCGACGACCGATGGCACCGCCGTACGCGCGGCTCTTGCTCGGCTGCGAACCGCCGCCGACGCTCAGGCTGAGGCGAGCGTGACCAGGCCGAGCTCGGCGTCCGACGCCAGCATCGGATGATGCGGCAGCACCCGCACGGTGTAGCCGACCGAGCCGGCAACCGGCAACGGCGTCGTCGTGGCGAAAATGTGGTCGCCGCCGGCCGCGGTGCCGGTGTATGGCATCTCGACGGTCACGGGGTCCAGCAGCTCGTCGCGGGTGTCAACCCTGCCGACCACTGCCTGCACGGTTACCTCGTCGGGGCGCAGCCCGGCCAGCTGGACGGTCGCGGTCAGGGTCAGCTTCGATCCGAGCACCGGAGTGTCGGGCAGCCCGGTGCTGTCGACGTCGGTGACCTCGATGTGCGGCCACGCCTCGAACGCCCGCGAGCGGTAGTCGGCCAGTTCGCGGGCAGGGTCGAAGGCCGCCTGCCCGTCGCCGTCGAACGTCACGGTCTTCCGCAGCGACTCCGCCGCCGGCACGTAATAGCGCTCGACGTAGTCGCGCACCATCCGGGAGGCCAGCACCTTCGGGCCGAGCGTCTGAATGGTGTGGCGCACCATCTCGATCCACCGGCGCGGGACGTCCTGCTCGTCGCGCTCATAGAAGGTCGGTCCCACCGACTTCTGCAGTAGGTCGTAAAGCGCCGCCGCCTCCAGGTCGTCACGACGGCCGTCGTCCGCCACCCCGGAGGCCGACGGTATCGCCCAGCCGTTCTCGCCGTCGTACCACTCGTCCCACCAGCCGTCCAGGATGGACAGGTTCAGCCCGCCGTTGAGCGCGCTCTTCATCCCCGAGGTGCCACACGCCTCCAGCGGGCGCAGCGGGTTGTTCAACCAGACGTCGCAGCCCCAATACAGCAGCCGGGCCATCGACATGTCGTAGTCAGGCAGGAACGCGATGCGGTGACGCACCTCGGGCCGGTCGGCGAATTGCACCACCTCCTGGATCAGCGCCTTGCCTCCGTCGTCGGCGGGGTGCGACTTCCCGGCAACGATCAACTGGATCGGCCGGTGTTCGTCGAGCAACAGCTGTTCGAGCCGATCCGGATCACGCAGCATCAGCGTCAGACGTTTGTAGGTCGGGACCCGGCGAGCGAATCCGATGGTCAGCACGTTCGGGTCGAAAGCCGTCTCGATCCAAGCTAATTCGGCGTCGGGTGCACCACGTTTAAGCCATGATCGACGCAGCCGCGCCCGAACATCCTCGACCAGAAGCGCCCGCAGTTGCGACCGGATCCACCACAGATGACCGGGGTCGACCTCCTTCAGTCGCAGCCAGACGCCCGGATCGCTGAACGACGAGTCCGAACCCGCCAGTTCGCGGCCCAGCTCCAACCATTGCGACGCCGCCCAGGTGCGCGCATGAACACCGTTGGTGATCGAGCCGATCGGCACCTCGTCGGGGTCGAATCCGGGCCACAGCTTGTTGAACATGGCTCGACTGACCCGGCCGTGCAGCAGCGAAACGCCATTGGCACGCTGGGCCAGCCGCAGGCCCATGTGGGCCATGTTGAACTTCTCCGGATCGTCCTCGGCGCCCAGCGCCTGGATCCGGGCCAGCGGCACACCGGGCAGCAGCGCCTGGCCCTCGGGGCCGTCGGGATCGGCGTGATTGTCCGCGAAGTACCGCTGCACCATCTCCATCGGAAAACGGTCGATACCGGCAGGGACCGGGGTGTGGGTGGTGAACACCGTACTGGAGCGGACAACGGTCAGCGCGGTATCGAAATCCAGCCCGGCATCGACCAATTCGCGGATGCGCTCGGCGCCAAGGAATCCGGCATGCCCTTCGTTCATGTGGAACACCTCGGGCGCCGGCAGCCCGTGGATGGCGGTGAAGGCTCGGATGGCCCGCACACCGCCGATGCCGGCCAGGATCTCCTGCTGCATGCGATGTTCCTGATCGCCGCCGTAGAGGCGGTCGGTGACCCCGCGCAGGTCGTGCTCGTTCCCCGAAACGTCGGAATCCAGCAGCAGCAGCGGGACGCGACCGACCTGGGCGACCCAGACCTGCGCATGCAACCGGCTGCAGTCCGGCAGTGCCAGCTCGACCAGCGCCGGCGCGCCGGTGCCGTCGGTGAGCAGCCGCAGCGGCAGCCCCTGCGGATCCAGCGCCGGGTAGGTTTCGTGCTGCCAACCGTCGGCGGTCAGCGACTGCCGAAAGTAGCCGGAGCGGTAGTACAAGCCCACCGCCATCAGCGGCAATCCGAGATCCGACGCGGACTTCAGGTGATCGCCGGCCAGGATTCCCAAACCACCCGAGTAGTTCGGCAACACCTCGGCGACACCGAACTCCATCGAGAAGTAGGCGATGCCGTTGGGCATGGCAGCGCCGTTGCCTTGTTGCTGCTGATACCACAGCGGGCGGGTCAGGTAATCGTCCAGATCGGCGGCCAGATGATCGAGCCAGTCCAGGAATCCACCGTCGCTCGCCAGCTCGTCGAGCCGTGCCGGTCTGACAGCTCCCAGTAGGGCAACCGGATCCTGACCGCACTGCGTCCACAGCGCGGGGTCGATCGCGCCGAAGAGATCTTGCGTCGGCTTGTCCCACGACCACCGCAGGTTGGTCGACAGCTGTTCGAGTGCCCCCAGACGTTCCGGAAGGTGAGCACGGACCGTGAACCTACGGAGGGCTTTCACGCATCATTACCTTACTGACCGCACACCGGGGTTCGCTTCCCGAACGACGCGCGCATCCCACCCTCGGGTGTGGCCCGACACTACGGTGGGTATTGGGCGCACAGGGCTTTTCTCAGCGCCCAGGACGGCAACCGACTAACGAAGGGAAGAAGTGACGGTGCCCGGTCGGGTCGAGATCGATGACGTCGAGCCCGTCGTGTCCCGCGGCGCGTATCCGGCAAAAGCTGTGGTCGGCGAGGTGGTTCCGGTCCGCGCGGCGGTATGGCGTGAGGGTCATGACGCGGTCGCGGCGACGCTGGTGGTGCGCTACCTCGGGCCGCGCTACCCGCAAGCGGGCGAAACCCGGCGGGTCAAGGCCGTGCAGGCCCCTGTAGTGGCAGAAATCGCCGAGCCGCTCCCGCGGATCAAGCCGGTGCTGCTGCCGATGAGCATGGGTGCGGAACCCTATGTCTTCCACGGTCAGTTCACCCCGGACAGCGTCGGGTTGTGGACGTTTCGGGTGGACGGCTGGGGTGACCCGATTCACACCTGGCGGCACGCCGTGGAGGCCAAGCTGGAAGCCGGCCAAGGCGAGACCGAACTGTCCAACGACCTGCTGGTGGGAGCGCAGCTGCTCGAGCGCGCCGCGACCGGTGTTCCCCGGAGCCAGCGCGAACCGCTGCGCGCCGCCGCCGCCGCCCTAAAGGCGCCGGGCGATCCGGTATCCCGGGCCGCGCTGGCGCTGGCCCCCGAGGTCGACGAACTCCTGACGCAGTACCCGCTGCGCGAGCTGGTCACCCGTGGCGAGCAATACGGGGTGTGGGTGGATCGGCCGCTGGCCCGGTTCGGCTCGTGGTATGAGATGTTCCCGCGTTCGACCGGCGGCTGGGACACCAAAGGAAACCCGGTGCACGGTACCTTCGCCACCGCGGCGGCGGCGTTGCCGCGAATCGCGGAGATGGGCTTCGACGTGGTGTACCTGCCGCCGATCCACCCGATCGGCAAGGTGCACCGCAAGGGTCGCAACAACACCGCGACCGCCGTGCCCGGTGACGTCGGATCGCCATGGGCGATCGGAAGCGACGAAGGCGGCCACGACGCGGTGCATCCGCGGCTCGGCACAATCGGCGACTTCGACAAATTTGTCGAGGCGGTGCACGACCTGGACATGGAGGTGGCTCTGGATCTGGCGTTGCAATGCGCGCCCGATCACCCGTGGGCCAGGCAACACCGCCAGTGGTTCACCGAATTGCCCGACGGCACCATCGCCTACGCGGAGAACCCGCCGAAGAAGTATCAGGACATCTACCCGATCAACTTCGACAACGACCCCGCCGGACTCTACGACGAGGTGCTGCGCGTCGTGCGGCACTGGATGGACCACGGGGTAAAGGTTTTCCGGGTCGACAATCCGCACACCAAGCCGCCCGACTTCTGGGCATGGCTGATCGGTCAGGTCAAAGCAATCGATCCCGATGTGCTGTTTTTGTCCGAGGCCTTCACACCGCCGGCCCGCCAGTTCGGGCTCGCCAAGCTGGGCTTCACCCAGTCCTACACCTACTTCACCTGGCGCACGTCGAAGTGGGAGCTCACCCAGTTCGGCGAGGAGATCCCCTGGGTCGCCGACTTCCGTCGTCCCAATTTGTTTGTCAATACCCCGGACATCCTGCATGCCGTCCTGCAGCACAATGGCCCGGGGATGTTCGCGATCCGCGCGGTGCTGGCGTCGACCCTGAGCCCGAGCTGGGGGGTGTACTCCGGTTACGAACTGTTCGAGCACGTCGCGGTGTTGGAGGGCAGCGAGGAGTATCTCGACTCCGAGAAGTACCAACTCCGGCCGCGCGACTTCGCGGGCGCACTGGCGGAGGGACGGTCGCTGGAGCCATTTATCTCGCGGCTGAACAACATTCGTCGACTCCATCCCGCTCTTCACCAACTCCGGAACATCACGTTCCACGGTGTCGACAACGACGCTCTGCTGGCCTACAGCAAGTTCGACCCGATCACCGGCGACTGCGTGCTGGTGGTGGTCACACTCAACGCGTTCGGGCCGGAAGAGGCGACGTTGTGGTTGGACATGGCCGCATTGGGTATGGAGCACTATGAGCGGTTCTGGGTCCGCGACGAGATAACCGGCGAGGAATACCAATGGGGAGCAGCCAACTACGTGCGCATCAATCCTGGCCACGCCGTCGCTCACATCATCAACATGCCGCTCGTACCGTCCGAATCCCGAATGACGCTGCTGCGCCGGAGGTGATGCCGCGATGAAGCCCACCGACCAACTCGCCAGGACACACCTGGCGCCCGATCCACGCGACTTGGCCCGCCTGCTGGCCGGTGAGCACCACAATCCGCACGGCGTCCTGGGCGCCCACGAGTACGGCGACCACACGGTCATCCGGGCCTTCCGGCCGCACGCCACCGAAGTGGTCGCACTGGTCGGCGAAGACCGGTTTCCGCTGCAGCACATCGACTCCGGATTGTTCGCGGTGGCGCTGCCGTTCGTCGACCTCATCGACTACCGCCTCGAGGTGAGTTACCACGGCTCCGACCGGCACACGGCCGCCGACGCCTACCGCTTTTTGCCGACGTTGGGCGAGGTCGATCTGCATCTGTTCGCCGAGGGACGTCACGAACGACTGTGGGAAGTGCTGGGCGCGCACCCGCGTTCGTTCAAAACCGCCGACGGCGTGGTCGAGGGTGTCTCGTTCGCCGTCTGGGCACCCAACGCCAAGGGCGTCAGCCTGATCGCGGAGTTCAACGGCTGGAACGGCAACGATGCCCCGCTGCGGGTACTGGGCTCCTCGGGCGTGTGGGAGTTGTTCTGGCCAGATTTCCCGGTCGATGGGCTGTACAAGTTCCGGGTGCACGGCGCCGACGGCTCTGTCACGGATCGGGCCGATCCCCTCGCATTCGCCACCGAGGTACCGCCGCATACGGCGTCGCGGGTGAACGTGAGCGACTACCGCTGGGGTGACGGCGACTGGATGACGGCCCGCGCCCAGCGCAATCCGGTGTTCCAGCCGATGAGCACCTACGAAGTCCACCTGGGCTCGTGGCGCCTGGGCCTGTCCTATCGTGACCTTGCCCGCGAGCTGACGGATTATGTAGTGGCGCACGGGTTTACCCACGTCGAGCTGCTGCCCGTCGCAGAGCACCCGTTCGGCGGATCCTGGGGATATCAGGTCACGTCCTACTACGCGCCAACCTCCCGATTCGGCACACCGGACGAATTCCGGGCACTCGTCGACGCGCTGCACCAGGCCGGAATCGGCGTCATCGTCGACTGGGTCCCTGCCCACTTCCCCAAGGACGCATGGGCGTTGGGCCGTTTCGACGGCACGGCGCTTTACGAGCATTCCGACCCCAAACGTGGGGAGCAACTCGACTGGGGCACTTACGTGTTCGACTTCGGCCGCGCCGAGGTGCGCAATTTCCTGGTGGCCAATGCGCTGTACTGGCTGGAGGAATTCCACATCGACGGCCTGCGCGTCGACGCCGTTGCGTCGATGCTGTATCTCGACTATTCGCGCCCCGCCGGCGGCTGGACACCGAACGCCTACGGCGGCCGGGAGAATCTGGAAGCCGTGCAGTTCTTGCAGGAGATGAACGCCACCGCGCACAAGGCGGCGCCGGGAATCGTCACCATCGCCGAGGAGTCGACGTCGTGGCCAGGTGTGTCTAGACCGACCAGCGTTGGCGGCCTGGGCTTTTCGATGAAGTGGAACATGGGCTGGATGCACGACACCCTCGACTACATGAGGCATGATCCGGTGCACCGCAGTTACCACCACCACCAGGTCACCTTCTCGATGCTCTACGCGTTCAGCGAGAACTTCGTCCTACCGATCAGCCACGACGAGGTGGTGCACGGCAAAGGCACGCTGTGGTCGCGGATGCCGGGCAACGACCACGTCAAGGCGGCGGGGTTGCGCAGCCTGCTGGCATACCAGTGGGCCCACCCGGGTAAACAGCTGCTGTTCATGGGTCAGGAATTCGGGCAGCGCGCCGAGTGGTCCGAGGAACGCGGTCTGGACTGGTTCCAACTCGACGAGAACAGCTTCTCCGGCGGGATCTCACGCCTGGTCAACGACCTCAACAAGATCTACCGCGGCAGCCCGGCGCTGTGGAGCCAGGACAGCAGGCCCGATGGCTATTCCTGGATCGACGCCAACGACTCCGCCAACAACGTGCTGAGCTTCCTGCGCTACGGCAGCGACGGCTCGGTGATGGCCTGCGTGTTCAATTTCTCCGGTGCAGAGCACAGCGGCTATCGGCTCGGCCTGCCCGGCGCGGGGCGATGGCGTGAGGTGCTCAACACCGATGCGACCATCTACAACGGCACCGGGATCGGCAACCTCGGCGGTGTCGAGGCAACCGATGAGCCGTGGCATGGGCGTCCGGCTTCCACGGTGCTGGTGTTGCCGCCCACGTCGGCGATATGGCTGGAGCCCGAAGGCGCCTAGTAGAGCGCGTTGGCAAGGTTGCGCCGCGCGGTAATGACGTCGGGGTCGGCGGGGTCGAAGATCTCGAACAACTCGATCAGCCGCGTGCGCACCGAAGTCCGCTCGTCACCGGACGTCCGCCGTACCAACGCGACCAGCCGGTCGAAGGCGCCCCGCACATCCTGGTTGAGGATCTGCACGTCGGCCGCGGCGAACGCGGCCTCGATGTCATCGGGAGCGGCATCGGCGGCCGCCACCGCGTCAGGATGCTGCGCGGTGGCGCGCATCAGGAAGGCGAGCTGACGTAGTGCACCCTTGGCCTCGGCGTGATTCGGATCGTCGTCCAGGATGGCCTGATACGAGTCGGACGCGCCGGCGAAGTCACCGTCCTGGAGCTGCTGGCGCGCCTGCGCGAGCGCCGGGTCAACCTCTTCGGGCTCCGCGGAATCCGTTGCGCCGCCGAGCTTTCCCGACGTTGCCGACAGCAGCGAGTCCACCCACCGCCGTAGCTGGTCGGCCGGCTGCACGCCCTGAAAGCTCGAAAGCGGCTGCCCCGCAGCCAAAGCCACGACGGTCGGAACGACTTCGACGCCGAATATCTGGGCCACCCGGGGAACCACGTCGACGTTGACGCTCGCCAGCGACCACTTGCCGTTATCGGCTGCCGCGAGGCCGGACAGAATGTCGGCCAACTCGAGGCAAACGTCGCTGCGCGGCGACCACAACAGCACAACCACTGGCACCTGGTTGGACCGAAGCAGCACCTGTTCTTCGAAGTTGGCTTCGTTGATCTCGGTGCCGACGGCGTTCGCCGATCCCCCCGCGGCCGCATCGCTGGAGGGCGGGCTCTGCTTGAGGGCGGACAGGTCGACCGCGCCGGCCATCGCAGGGCCGATCGGAGGTCGCGGACGGGTCACGTCGTTTAGTTTGGCACGTCGCTTCGGGCCCGATCCACCCGGTTGCGGCGGCGTAGACGCCGCTATGCGGTGGCGATATGACCAAAATCACATCAGGCGTCAATTTTGCCCGGCCTCACGATGCCAGCAACCAACTTCGTCGCGGCAACCGAACACGGCGCGTTGCCGCTACCAGCCAGTAACTAGCCGGCCCGCAGAATCAGCGCGTCGCCCTGTCCGCCGGCTCCACACAGCGCAGCGACGCCGTATCCGGACCCCCGGCGCGACAGCTCGAGTGCCGCATGCAGCGCGATCCTTGCGCCGGACATACCGATTGGATGCCCGATGGCGATCGCACCGCCGTTGACGTTGACGATGTCGGGATCGACGCCCAGTTCCCGCGTCGAGGCCAACGCCACCGCGGAAAACGCCTCGTTGATCTCCACGACGTCGAGTTGGTCGACGGAGATACCTTCGCGGCCGAGAGCTTTTTTGATCGCGTTGGCGGGCTGCGACTGCAGCGTCGAATCGGGGCCGGCCACCACGCCGTGCGCGCCGATTTCGACCAGCCACGACAACCCGAGCTCTATGGCCTTGTCCTTGTTCATCACGACCACCGCGGCCGCGCCGTCGGAAATCTGCGAAGCCGATCCGGCCGTGATGGTGCCGTCGCGACGGAACGCCGGCTTCAGCCCGCCCAGCGATTCGGCGGTGGTGTTCGCGCGAATGCCTTCATCCTCGTTGAACTGCAACGGATCGCCTTTGCGCTGCGGGATGGTCACCGGCACGACTTCGTCGGCGAAGATGCCGTCCTTCCATGCCGCGGCGGCCTTCTGGTGCGACTGTGCAGCAAATTCGTCCTGTTCGGCACGGGTGAACTTGTCGACGTCGTTGCGCTGCTCGGTCAGCGCGCCCATCGGCTGATCGGTGAACACGTCGTGCAGGCCGTCGTACGCCATGTGGTCCAAAACCGTCACGTCGCCGTACTTGTAGCCCGAGCGGCTGTCCATCAGCAGGTGCGGCGCCTTGGTCATGGACTCCTGGCCGCCGGCCACCACCACGTCGAACTCACCGGCGCGAATGAGCTGGTCAGCGAGCGCGATGGCGTCGATACCGGACAGACACATCTTATTGATGGTCATCGCCGGGACGTCCCAGCCGATACCGGCCGCCACCGCCGCCTGGCGTGCCGGCAACTGACCGGCCCCGGCCGTCAGCACCTGGCCCATGATCACGTACTCGACGGCCGACGCGGGCACATGGGCCTTTTCCAGCGCGCCGGCGATCGCGATGGCGCCCAGGTCGCTGCCCGAGAAGTCCTTCAGCGAACCCATCAACTTGCCAACCGGGGTGCGTGCTCCAGCAACGATCACCGATGTCGTCATGACTACCTCCAGAGCGGGGCTTCAACTGCCGATCTTGCGGATCGGCGAAGCAGAATCTTTCCCGTCAGGTTACCGTTACGTTATGACCACCGATCAAGTTGACGGCCGTCTAGTTCTTGCCACCGCGTTGGTGACGGCGGTCGACCATGTCGGTATTGCGGTTCCCGACCTCGACGACGCGATCGCCTGGTACCACGACCACCTGGGCATGATCGTGCTGCACGAGGAAATCAACGACGATCAGGGCATTCGCGAGGCGATGTTGTCGGTTCGCGGCGCGCCGGTCGGCAGCGCGCAGGTGCAGCTGATGGCCCCCGTCGACGAGTCCTCGGTGATCGCGAAATTCATCGACAAGCGTGGGCCCGGCATCCAGCAGCTGGCCTACCGGGTCAGCGACCTCGAAACCCTCACCGAGCGGCTGCGCCAGCAGGGTGTCCGCCTGCTCTACGACGCGCCCCGACGCGGCACAGCGAACTCCCGGATCAACTTCGTGCACCCGAAGGACGCCGGTGGCGTTCTGATCGAGTTGGTGGAACCGTCCGCCGACTCGGACGCTGACCACTAAATCTCTTTACGACCACTTTCGGGTCGGCCCGCGGTTTGCCCGATTGGCCCAGCACGGCGTGTGCCAATGCCGCCGGTCGTCGACGGCGACCTCACCGGCATCTGCTAACCACACGACCACATGCGCTGTGCCAGAACGGATTTCGTGATCGCAGCCCGGGCAGCGATACGTCTTGGCCGCCCGCGCGGCGGCAACTGGTCGCACTTCGTAGTCGTGGCCGTCGGGCCCGGTTTCCACCCGGCGTTGCCCAGGCAACGGCCGGAGCGGCCGCTGCCTGCGCGGTGGGGTGCGGCGCCGAGGCACCGCACCAGTCTAGTTAGGCGTCAGAACAGCCGATACTCGCCGGAATCCATCCCGCGCATCTTGTCGTAATCCAATGTCAGACAACGGATTCCGCGATCAGCGGCCAAGGTTTTTGCCTGCGGCTTGATCTGCTGCGCGGCGAATACCCCACGCACCGGCGCGAGCACGCTGTCGCGGTTGAGCAACTCGAGGTAGCGGGTGAGCTGCTCGACGCCGTCGATCTCACCGCGGCGTTTGATCTCCACCGCGACCGAGCGGCCCTCTTCGTCGCGGCAAAGCAGGTCGACCGGCCCGATCGCCGTCATGTACTCGCGGCGCACCAACGTATACCCGGCACCGAGCAGCTCCACGTGCTCGGCGAGCAACGCTTGCAGGTGGGCCTCGACGCCGTCCTTGACCAGCCCGGGATCGACCCCTAGGTCATGGCTGGAGTCGTGCTCGATGTCCTCGATGGTGATGCGCAGTTGCTCGCCGGCCTTGTTTTCCACCACCCACACCGGCAGTGCGCCGTCGGCCTCTTCGGTCAGCCAACACGGTGGACTCATCCAGTTCAGCGGCTTGTAGGCGCGGTCGTCGGCGTGCACGCTCACGGAGCCGTCCGCCTTGACCAGCAGCAGCCGGCGGGCCGACGGCAGATGAGCGGTGAGTCGGCCGAGGTAGTCGACCGTGCACTGGGCGATGACGAGACGCACGCGACTCACCTTAAGCGCGAGCCACCAGACGAATTAGGCTGACGCCACGATGATGGCCACACGAACGATCGCGCAACGGCTGGGCCGGCTGCTGGAAATAGTCACCCGACAGAGCGGTCGGTTGCCAGAGACCCCGGCATACGGGTCCTGGCTGCTCGGGCGGGTCTCCGAAAGCCAGGCCCGTCGCCGGGTACGCATCCAGATCATCATCACGGTCTTTATCCTCGCGACCAACCTCATCGGCATCGGCGTCGCGACTCTGCTGCTGACCACTGCCTTCCCGTCGCCCAGCATCTTCAGCGACGCACCGCTGTGGATCACCTTCGGGGTCACGCCCGCTTACATTGCGGTCGCGCTGGCGCTCGGGACCTACCTCATCACCCGTCGGCTGACAATGGCACTTCGGTGGGCAATTGAGGAGCGCCAGCCCACCTCCGCAGACGAGCGCAGCACGTTCATGGCTCCGTTCTGGTTAGCGCTCGGCGTGCTCATCTTGTGGGGGCTCGGGGCGGCGTTGTTGACCACTCTCTACGGGCTGGCCGACAGCACGTTCATCCCGATCGTGGGTTTCTCGGTGAGCATCGTCGGCATTCTGGTGGCCACTGCCTCGTACCTGTTTACGGAGTTCGCGCTACGCCCGGTCGCCGCTCAGGCTCTTGAGGCGGGCCGGGCACCGCGACGGTTGGCGCCCGGCATCATGGGCCGGACTCTGACCGTCTGGTTCCTGGGTTCCGGCGTCCCGGTTCTAGGCATCGCGATTACCGCATTCTTCGCTTTGACGCTGGGCAATCTCAGCGAGACCCAGCTGGCGGTGGCAGTGCTAATCATCTCGTCCGCAACGCTGATCTTCGGGTTTCTTTTGATGTGGATCCTGTCGTGGCTGACCGCGACGCCGGTGCGGGCGGTGCGAGCGGCGCTGCGGCGTGTCGAACAGGGCGATCTGCGAGGCGATCTGGTGGTCTTCGACGGCACAGAGCTCGGCGAGCTGCAGCGTGGTTTCAACTCGATGGTCGACGGCCTGCGCGAGCGCGAACGGGTGCGCGATCTGTTCGGCCGTCACGTCGGACGCGAAGTCGCCGCCGCGGCCGAGCGGGAGAAACCGAAACTCGGAGGCGAAGAACGCTATGTCGCAGTGGTTTTCGTCGATATCGTCGGATCGACGCGGTTGGTGACGAGCCGCCCCGCAGCAGAAGTTGTGCAGCTGCTGAACCGCTTCTTCGCGGTGATCGTCGAGGAGGTGGATCGCAATCGCGGACTGGTCAACAAATTCGAGGGCGATGCGGTGCTGGCAGTATTCGGCGCACCCAACCGGCTCGACCGGCCGGAGGACCACGCGCTGGCCGCCGCGCGCGCCATCGCGAGTCGACTCGCCAGCGAGGTACCCGACTGCCCGGCCGGTATCGGGGTCACGGCCGGGAAGGCCGTCGCCGGGAATGTCGGTGCCAAAGAGCGGTTCGAATACACGGTGATCGGCGAGCCGGTCAACGAAGCCGCCCGGCTGTGCGAGCTGGCCAAGGACCAGCCCGGCCGACTTTTGGCATCCTCGGACGTCGTCAACGCCGCCAGTGAAAACGAGCGGGCCCGTTGGTCTTTGGGCGAGACGGTGACGTTGCGCGGCCACGGCCAGCCGACACGGCTGGCCGCACCCGTTTAGCCGGTCGCGTCGCTGAGCCACGACGATGTCGGTTTTCCGCCAGTCATTTTCAGCGGTACTTGGTCAGCGGCGCGCACCCTATCTGAACCGCGACAACGACATCACACAGGATCTCCGTAAATAACCCCATTTAGAGCAGATTGTGGCCACCGTGTGGCCACAATCTGCTCCCTCGAAATCCTCGGAATAACCGCGATCGCCAGCGCCCTGTCAGATAGCGCAGTGGCGCTGCTTTAACGGAGATCTGCTTATGTCTGGCGCCGGCGTGTCTGACGCGCGCGCGTACCCCTGGGCCGGAACGCGTCTTTGACCTTTTCGCCAGCGTCTTTCAGATGAGACACGCGCTGGTCCTGCCTGCCCTGCCGTTCGAGTGCGACGTCTCCGGTTGCTCGACCGACCACCTCCTTGACTGCGCCCTTCAACCGCTGCGCCTTGTTCCTGGCCTTATCGGAGCCACTCATGGCCGGTCCTCCCTCTGTTGTGGTCTCGCATGGTGACTACCCCGTGTCAGGCACCGACAACCCGCCAGATTGATGTACGAACTTCTCGACGAGCGCAACACGCTGACCGAAAGCTGACAGCTCGGCCAGCGTCCAGGGGACCACAAAAGCTACAAAATCGCATAGGTGAGGCCACTCGGCTCTAGAACCGCTCGGCATGCACTACGACCTGGCAAACGACCGGCTGTGACTGTTCTATCCCGTAGGAGTCGTATGGCAAGAAACACCACCGCCGACCGCTAATCATCGGCATGATTTCAGGCCATGAGCAATGACCAACCCAGCGACGCTGTCTTGGCCGGGCTTAGTCTCGCCTGGGTAATCATTATCGTGGTGGTGTGGCTTGTGAGCGCTTTCGTGGCCGGCCTCGTCGCCCCCAAAGACAGGGCGGTGATGTTCTTTTGGCTCACCGTGCTGATCCTCGGTCCGCTGGGAGCCTTAGCCGCCTCCGTCGCGCAGTCCAGAGAGCCGCTGTATGACGCGCCGCCCGCAAGGCCCATCGCACCAGGCCGGCGACGATTTATATGTCCTAGATGTGGCGCGGAAAACGACGTACCCCAACCCGATGCGAGCTACGACTGCTGGCGCTGCTCGGAGCACCGGACAGTGCAACCCGCGATGCCAGCCGTTAGGCAACCAACGAAAGCAGCCGGATCGGCCACGGTCGCCGGAGCGGGCGCGGTTAAGGATCTCGCGAGCGAGATTGATTCCAAACTCACCGATTTCGACGCGGGCCGAATCAGCTTGGCTGAGCTAGAGATTTATCTAAAGCGCGCCGAATCGTCGCTACCAAAAGGGCCGGGCACGACTCCACAGCGTTTGGGTGGCGTCGACTGACGAATGCCTCCGCGAGTTCGATCAGTTGGCCCCGCTTCAGCGGCTTGAGGACGGGGCGAGTGGGGCAGCGCGGCGGCTGCGGGCACGCTCACCGGCTATGCGCGACCTTGAAACCATCGACTCCGAACTGCGGCTACTGACCGCGGTGCGATGGTCGATCCGCGAGCACGGCGGCGAGCCATCGAGTCGTCAGGTCGACGAGTTGCTCGATGAGCGCCTGAAGCACCGCGGCCGGCTCGGCGAGGAGGCGGCAGTGGACACGGAGATAGCCACGGCGAAAAGAGCAGTAATCCGACTACTGGTGCCAACATCGGCGGGGTGGTTGAGGCTTGCCGGTGGGAGCTCCTCTGCCGTTCGCACGCGCGCTCACCGCTAAGGTTGCCGGCGGCTATCCAGACGCTTCGCGCGGGTTAGATTACGCGGTGCGTCGGTCGAGGATCTCGTCGGCCGTTTTGGTCCGTGCGAACGATGACGCAGCGCTTGGTCCGCTGAGCGGACCGGGGCCTTGCCCCCTGTCTCGGCCGGGTGTGCGATTCGTGATGCGGCGAAATCCCGATACGAGGACGGCGCGGGGCGCGCTGCAGCCGCACCGCTGTCACTAGCTTTGGTCTTGTCATCGGAAACGTTGCGGACGGCAACCAGATGATCGACCAAACACCAGGAGGAGTTTGAGATGGCAACACGAAAATCAGCGCCCACCGCGCCAACCGGGGCCGCCAGCGATAGCTCGCCCAACCAATATCATCTGCGCGGCTACAGCATCCAAATCAGCTACTATCCCGACGGCGCCGGACCGCTCACAAAAGAGGGCCCGGTTATCCTGACGTATTCAGACCGCCACCAATCAAAGGCATTTCGGGGCAAGCAGGCCGACGTCGTCGGTGTCGCCAATCTCGGCACGTGTGTCACGGTGACTCTTCAACTAACCGCGGACCTCGGTTCGACGACGGCGACGCTGTTGGTGCCGACCGTTGTGCTCGTTCCCGGGCAATCGACGACGATAGAAACGGAATTGATCACCACCGTGCACACCGCGTTCATAACCGGTCTTGGCCCTCCCCAACGCGACCACTACACGGTGATCCCACTCACTGGAGAAGCCTCCATAGGCCCACTGCCGCTATAGCGACGCTTCCGACAAGGGGGCGGCAGTGCGGTTGCACGGTTCGGCCTGCACACGAAGCGATTCAGCACCGAGAGATCCTGATCACCACTCAACGGCTTTCTCGATGCGCGTTCTCCTGGGTTTCCACGTCGCCAGGTTTCTGGCGTATCGAACTGCGCCGCAACGCGGTCAAGGTGGGTGGCGAGTTTGTCGTCGGCTCACTCAAGAGCCACAAGAACCGCAGCGTGGCACTCCCGACGTTCGTTATCGACGAACTGGCCCACGCGTGCGAAGGGAAGGGCCGCGAGGAAAACATCGTGGCTCGCGATGGCGGTGGCACGTTGCCAGAAGGCCGACCCGACGTTTCCACGCGTGACGCCGCACGACCTCCGCCACACAGCGGCCTCGTTAGCGATCAGCGCCGGCGCCAACCCGAAGGTCGTCCAGCGGATGCTCGGCCACGCTTGGGCAGCCATGACACTCGACGTGTACGCCGATCTGTTCGAATCCGACCTTGAATCGGTGGCAGAGAATGTGGCCAAAATGTGGTCACCGGAGGGCCAGTCGCACACGCATTCGGCACCCGAAAGTGCTCTCTAACAGCACATACGGGCCGCGAGACCACCAGGATGCCACGACGATGTCGGTTTTCCGCCAGTAATGTCAGTGGTCGGGTGTAATTGTCGAACTGTGCATGAAGACTTCGACCGCTGCTACCGAGCGGTGCAATCCAAGGACGCGCGGTTCGACGGCTGGTTCGTCACCGCGGTGCTGACGACCGGGATATATTGCCGCCCCAGCTGTCCGGTCCGGCCACCGTTCGCCCGCAATGTCCGGTTTTATCCGACGGCGGCCGCTGCACAACGCGCCGGTTTTCGCGCGTGCAAGCGCTGCCGCCCGGACGCGTCGCCGGGTTCGCCCGAGTGGAACATCCGCGGGGACCTCGTCGCCCGGGCCATGCGGCTGATCGCCGATGGCACGGTGGACCGTGAAGGCGTCACCGGTCTTGCCGCCCGCCTCGGCTACACCACACGTCAGCTCGAGCGGCTACTGCAGGCCGAGACCGGTGCCGGTCCGCTTGCCCTGGCCCGTGCGCAGCGCACGCAGACCGCGCGGGTGCTGATCGAGACAACCGACCTGCCCTTCGGCGAAGTCGCTTTTGCCGCAGGCTTTTCCAGCATCCGCCAGTTCAACGACACGCTGCGCTTGGTGTGCGACAGCACGCCGACGCAGTTGCGCAAACGCGCGGCCGCACGGTTCGGGCGCGACGCCACGTCACCGGGGACGGTCTCGCTGCGCCTGCCGGTACGGGCGCCGTTCGCCTACGAGGGCGTCTTCGGCCATCTGGCCGCCGGCGTGGTGCCCGGATGCGAGGAGGTGCGCGATAGCACCTATCGCCGCACCCTCCGGCTGCCGTCCGGAAACGGCACTGTCAGCCTGACACCGGCGCCCGATCACGTTCGCTGCCTGCTGGTCCTGGATGACTTCCGCGACCTGACCACCGCGATCTCGCGTTGCAGGCGGCTACTCGACCTCGACGCCGATCCCGAGGCGGTGATCGAGGTGTTGCAATCCGATCCGGCGCTGGCCCCTGTGGTCGCCAAGGCGCCGGGGCAGCGGATACCCCGGACCGTCGACGAGGCCGAACTCACCGTGCGCGCAGTGCTGGGTCAACAGGTATCGACCAAGGCCGCGCGGACGCACGCGAGCAGGCTGGTTCTCGCCTATGGGCAGCCGGTCCACGACGCCGACGGCGCACTGACGCACACCTTTCCGTCGGTCGAGCAGCTCGCCGACATCGATCCGGCCCATCTGGCCGTCCCGGCGGCACGCCGGCGGAGCCTGACCGCCTTGCTCGCCGGGCTGGCCGATGGGCGTTTGGTCCTGGACACCGGCTGCGACTGGGACGCGGCCCGTCAGCAGTTGCTGGCCCTGCCCGGCATCGGACCGTGGACCGCAGAGGTGATCGCCATGCGCGGCCTGGGAGATCCCGATGCCTTCCCCGTCAGCGACCTCGGATTGCGCTTGGCTGCACAACAATTGGGCTTGCCCACCGCTCAGCGGGCATTGGATGCACGAAGCAGCCCGTGGCGCCCGTGGCGTTCCTATGCCACGCAGCATCTCTGGACCACGCTGGAGCATCCGGTGAACCACTGGCCATCCAAGGAGATCGCATGATCCACTACCGCACAATTGACAGCCCGATCGGTCCGTTGGCACTGGCCGGGCGCGGCCGGGTGCTGACGAACCTGCGCATGTTGAACCAAAGTTACGAACCGGACCGTGCGGATTGGGTGCGCGACGACCGGTCTTTTCCCGATGCGGTCGACCAGCTCGACGCGTACTTCGCCGGCAGGCGCACCGATTTCGATCTCGAGCTCAACATGGTGGGTAGCGAGTTTCAGCGGCGGGTTTGGCAGGCGCTGCTGACGATTCCGTACGGGGAAACTCGATCGTACGGACAGATCGCAGAACAGATCGGCGCATCCGGCGCCGCTCGCGCCGTCGGGTTGGCAAATGGACACAATCCGATCGCCATCATCGTCCCGTGCCACCGAGTAATCGGTGCAAACGGAAGCCTTACCGGGTACGGCGGCGGACTCGATCGAAAACGGTCGCTGCTCGAAATGGAAAAGACTGTGCATTCGGGGAATTTGACGCTTTTCGACTAGGGGTCTGGAAATGCAAAAAAGGGCACCTTTGTGGGGTGCCCTTTTTTGGGTGTGTGTTCGGCGGTGTCCTACTTTTCCACCCGGGTTGGGTAGTATCATCGGCGCTGGCAGGCTTAGCTTCCGGGTTCGGGATGGGTCCGGGCGTTTCCCT
>NZ_DATFZD010000399.1:0-20152 GCF_035314665.1 Mycobacterium sp.
CGCGACGGGCCGGCTTGTCGGTGCCGGGTTTAGCTCCCAGGGACAGCAGTTCCACCATCAATCCACCCAGCAAGCCACCGACCACGCGGCCTTCTTGCTTCCGCTTAGCGTGCAGGACCGCGTCGAAAGGCTCACCGGAGACCAGGGTTTCGAACACCACCTCCATGCCGAGCAGGTCTCGGTAGAACGCCAGCGCGCGGTCCATGTCGGTCACGCCGACGACAAGGTGACAGAACGAAACGTCGGCCAGGACTGCGTCAGTCATGGTGCCTCCGCCGCAAGCTTGGCCGCCGGGCGGCCGGCGAACAGCGGCAGGTCCAGATAGGTCTTGATGCCGGGCTCGGCGGCGCAGACGTCGGGAATCGCGTTGACGCAGTGGTTGGCGGTGGCCACCACACCCGGATTTCGTTTCAGCCCTTCGGCGATCGTCTCCGGCTGCAGTCCCTTGAAGGTGAGGCTCACGGTCGGGTCGCCGGTGATCTCGACCTCGAAGCGTTCACCGCGCCCACCGAAGTTCCAGGCCGGTTCCAGGTTCTCCTCGCCCATCAGCCAGTTGACTGCCGCGGTGATCACCGGCTCGCCGTCGACGAGGGCCTGCCAGCGGAACCGGCGTGCGGCCACGGTACCGGTGGGAAGAGGAAATGGGCCGTAGTCGATGTCCGAGGTCGCCACGGCGACGTCCTGAATGGTCCGGATGTTCGGATCGATGCGAAATCCCATGTGGTCGGCGACCATTCGCACCGACTGCTTGAAACCCGCCTCGAGCAGGCCGGCCATCGGCCCTTGCATGGCTTCCTCGCGGGTGCCGCCGAATCCCATGATGTGGCGCACGACGTCCGGGGCGTTGTAGGTGCGGATGTCGGAGAATTCCTCGGCCCGCACGTGGCTGACCGCCGACGATAGCGAGGACAGCATGAGCGGGAATCGCTCGGTGATACCGCCCGGATGGATCCCCGAACCGTGCAGGGTCACACCGGCTTCGACCGCAGCGTCGGCGACGGCCTGGTGACGCGAGTTGCCCGGATCGGGGTATACCCAACCGACCGGGGTCACCACGTTCTTGCCGGACCGCAGGATCGCGATGACCTCCTCGTCGTTGGGGACCAGCGGGCTGTACACCACGCAGTCGGCCTCGGTCGCCAGGACCTCGTCGACGCTGGTGCTGGCGGCCACACCCAGCGCGGCGGTGCCGAGGATCTCGCCGACGTCGCGCCCGTTCTTGTCCGCACTGTGCACCCAGCACCCGACGAGCTCGAGCTGCGGGTGATTCAGTACGCATTCGATGGCGGCCTTGCCGACTCCTCCGGTCGCCCACTGAACGACACGAAGTTTGGACTGACTGTTCACGCGCGCACCCGCCTTTACACGTCGACGACTTAATGGCACAGTATGTCTAGATGGCAGTCACTGTCAACGATGCGGAGAGGTGGATGCGATGGGTGTCCTTGATGGCAAGATCGCGATCGTCACCGGAACCAGCCGCGGCGTGGGTGTCGGCATCGCCCATGAGCTGCTACGCGCGGGCGCCACGGTCGTCGGGTGTGCGCGCTCGCCGCTGGACAGCATCCCGGGCATCGAGCAGGACTGGGCGGCCCGCGCCTCCCAGAAGGTCTGCGACCAAGGCGATTACCGGTCGATCGACTCCTTTGTCGGCGAAGTCGTCTCCGCACACGGCCGGCTCGACATCTTGGTGAACAACGCCGGCGGGACCGTGCCGGCACCGCACGCGGAGAGCATTCCCGAACTCGTCCAACGCATCCAGGGCGCACCGCGCAGCGACGACGACTACGAACGCACCGCGCTGTTTCACGCCTACGCGGTGCAGATGAACCTGATCAGCCCGCTGTGGTTCGCGATCCGGGCATATCGGCAGATGACCACTCAGGACGGAATCGGTTGCATCATCAACATTTCCAGCGGTGCCGGGCATCCGGCTGGATCACCGACCCTGGTCTCGTACGGGGCTGCGAAAAGCGGTCTCAACCACCTCACCCGGTCGCTGGCCGAGGAATGGGGGCCGAAGGTCCGGGTGAACTGTGTGGCACTCGGGCCGACGATGACGGAGAACTTCCGGTCGTTCGTGCTGCCCAAAGACGATCCGACCGGCGAAAAGTACTTCGCCTCCGTGCCGTTGCGTCGCGCGGGCGAGCCCGCCGAGGTGGGCCGGGTGTGTGTGTTTCTGGCCGGCGGAGACGCGGACTTCGTCAACGGCACCACCATCGAGCACGACGGCGGCATGCTGCCCGGCGTGCTCTACGACGCCGGCCTGAAGACGATCACCGATCTGTTGTGACAGCGCGCAGGCTGCGCTGGGGCAGGCCCGAATACTGACTGAGCGGGCGGATCAGCGCGTTGGAGCCGGCCTGCTCGATGATGTGGGCGGTCCAGCCGGTGATACGGCTCATCACGAATAGCGGAGTGAAGCTAGGGATGTCGAATCCCATCAGGTAGTACGCGGGGCCGGTCGGGAAGTCCAGGTTGGGCTTGATGCCGTTGGCGGCGAACATCTCCTTCTCCAGGATGGAGTAGATGTCCAACCAGCGCTGGCCGTCGTGTGCCTTTGCGACCCGGATCAGGGCCTCTTTCATGGTCGGCACTCGGGAGTCACCGTTCTTGTAGACCCGGTGGCCGAAGCCCATGACCTTCTCTTTGTGAGACAGCTTGCCGTGCAACCACTCCGAGGCCTTCGAGGGATCACCGATCTCGATCATGTCGTGCATGACCGCCTCGTTGGCCCCGCCGTGCAGCGGCCCCTTCAGGGCGCCGATCGCCGCCGTCACCGCGCTGTAGATGTCCGACTGCGTTGACGTGACTACCCGAGCGGCGAAAGTGGACGCGTTGAAGCTGTGTTCGGCGTAGAGGATCATCGACTGCTCGAACGCGGTGCGGATCACCGGGTCGGGAATCTCGCCGAAGCACATGTTGAGGAAGTTGTCCACATAGCCGAGGTGGCTGTGCGGTGCGATCGGCGCCAAGCCTCGTCGGCGACGAATGTCGATGGCGACGATGGTGGGCAGAACGGCGAACATGCGCAGCGACTTGGCGTAGTTGGCCGACTCGGTGCTGTCGTCCTCCGCCGGGTCCTCGGCGCCCAAGTAGCTGATCGCGGTGCGCACCACGTCCATGGGATGGCAGTTGTCGGGCAGCTTGGCCAGCAACGACTGCAGCGAACGGTCGATTCGACGACTGGCCCGCTCACGCTGGGTGAACAACGCCAACTCGCCGTCGGTCGGCAGTTCGCCGTGCCACAGCAAGTATGCAACCTGCTCGAAGCTGCAGTGGGCGGCCAGATCCTGCACCGGGTAGCCGCGGTAGGTGAGCGAGTTGGTCTCAGGCACCACTTTGGATATCGCGGTGGTGTCGACGACCACCCCGGCCAGACCCTGGTAGATCTTTGGCTCGGCAGTAGCGACTGCGCTCATTGGTTCGGTCCTTTCACTTCAAAGTTGAAGATGTCGTCGTCGAATTGGCTGTAGTCGGCGTAGCGCAGCAGTTCGTAAAGCCGTTTGCGATGTTGCATCTGATCGAGCAAGCCGGATTGTGTTCCCGTGGCACCGATTTCGCGTAGTCCGGCTTCGACCGCCTGCATCGCCAGCCGCAGGGTGGTGACCGGGTAGATCACGATGTTGTAGCCGATGTCGGTGAGCTGCGAGACGCTCAGCAAGTCTGACTTGCCGAACTCGGTCATGTTTGCCAGCAGCGGGGTGTCGACCCCGGCACGGAAAGCCTCGAAGTCCGCTGGGCCGGTGAGCGCCTCGGTGAAGATCAGGTCGGCGCCGGCGTCGGTGTAGGCGCGCGCCCGCTCGATCGCGGCATCCAGGCCTTCGATACCGGCGGCGTCGGTGCGCGCACAGATGATGAAATTGGGGTCTCGGCGTGCTGCCACCGCCGCCCGCAGCCGCTTGACCATCTCCGCGGTCGGGACGACGGCCTTGCCGTCCAGGTGCCCGCACCGCTTCGGGTTGACCTGGTCCTCGAGGTGACAACCCGCCAGCCCGGCATCCTCCAGCTGGGTGATGGTGCGCGCGGCGCTCATCGGCTCGCCGAATCCGGTGTCGGCATCGATCAGCGTCGGCAGGTCGGTGACCGCCGCGATCTGCGCGCCGCGCGACGTCACCTCGGTCAGCGTGGTCAAGCCGATGTCGGGTAACCCAAGGTCGGCTGACAACACAGCACCGGAGACGTAGACCCCCTCGAAACCGATCTCGGCGACGAGCTTGGCTACCAGCGGCGAGAACGCGCCCGGGAAGCGTTGCAGCCGAACGGAATTCAAACCCGCCCTAAACGCCGCCCGTTTGTCGGCGGGGCTGGCTGCCGCCCCCAACAACCCGGTCATCGGAAAATCCCTGACGGAATGGTCGGGGCCTTGTCCAGCACTTCGGGCAGCGCCCGCACATTCAGCGCTCCCAAGTCGCCGCCCTTCAGATCGCCGACTTGCTGCACGGCGTTCAGGAACCGTTGCTGTTCAGCGGTATCCACCACCCCGTCGGCGAGATTGGTGAACTTGGCGATGTACTGCTCGCGCTGGAATGGCCGCGCGCCCAAGGGGTGCGCATCGGCGACCGCCAGCTCGTCGGTGATCACCTCGCCGCTCTTGAGTGTTACCTCCGCGCGTGCCCCGAACGCCTTTTCGGCCGGGTCAGTCGAGTGATACCGGCGGGTCCACTCCGGGTCCTCGACAGTGGAGATCTCGTGCCACAACTCGACCGTGTCCGGCCGGTGTGCACGTTCGGGAGCGTACGAGCGTTCGTGGTCCCATGTGCCGTCCTGCAGCGCGACGGCGAAGATGTAGGGCAGTGAGTGGTCCAGCGTCTCCCGGGAGGCGTCGGGGTCGAACTTCTGCGGGTCCCCGGAGCCGGTGCCGATCACGTAGTGGGTGTGGTGGCTGGTGTGCAGCACGATCGTGGCGATCTGTTCAAGATCGCCGATGCGCTCACGCAGCCGGCGAGCCAGGTCGATCGGCGCCTGGCTCTGGTACTCGGAGGAGTGTTCCTTGGTGTAACTGTCCAGGATGGCCCGCTTGGGCTCCCCCGGCGCGGGCAGCGGCACCTGGTAGGTGTGCTCGGGGCCGGACAGCAGCCAGGCGATCACGCCGTCCTCGCCCTCCCAGATCGGCGCCGGCGAACCCTCGCCCCGCATCGCGCGGTCGACCGCCTCGATCGCGACCTTGCCGGCAAGCGCAGGCGCGAAGGCCTTCCAGCTGGAGATCGAGCCCTTGCGGGATTGACGGGTCGCGGTGGTCAGGTGCAGCGCCTGACCGATGGCTTGGTAGATCGTGTCGGCGTCAAGCCGCAGCATGGTGCCCAGGCCGGCGGCCACCGACGGGCCCAGGTGGGCGACGTGGTCGATCTTGTGCTCGTGCAGGCAGATGCCCTTGACCAAGTCGATCTGGATTTCGTAGGCCGTTGCCAGGCCGCGAATCAGGTCGGCGCCCCGCACGCCCAGCTGCTGGGCGACGGCCACCAGCGGCGGGATGTTGTCCCCGGGGTGGGAGTACTCGGCGGCCAGAAAGGTGTCGTGGTAGTCGAGTTCGCGCACGGCGACGCCGTTGGCCCAGGCGGCCCACTCCGCCGAGTAGCTGCCGTCGACGCCGAACACCGTCGCACCCGGCCGCGCCCGGTGCGCCAGTGCCTGGTGGCGGGCGGTGGTGACCGGTCGCCGCAGCACCGATGCCGCGCTGACCGCAGCGTTGTCGATCATCCGGTTGATCACCATCGCCTCGGTCTCGGCGGCCACGGCGACCGGATCGGCCGCGACCTCCGCGATCTTGAAAGCGAGATGGTCGGTGAGCGGAAAGTCGTCGGCGCTGCGGTGCGTTCGAACCGAATGGATCAACATAATCCGCACACTATGCAAACTCCGCTGCGATGGAAAGTCCCTGGACATGTGTAATTTTGTGTCCTCTTCCGCCGCATATTGCGAATCTTGTGAAAGCCATCCGGAGTAATGTGTCAGCGGTGGCGAAGATGTTTTCGGGTGCTCGGTTGCGACGGCTGCGAAGCGAGCGCAGCCTCAGCCAGGTCGCGCTGGCGCGCGCGCTCGACTTGTCCACCAGCTACGTCAACCAGCTGGAGAACGATCAGCGGCCGATCACTGTCCCGGTGCTGCTTGCGCTGACCGAGCGCTTCGACCTGCCTCCGCATTACTTCTCCCCCGATACCGACGCCCGGTTGGTGGCCGACCTGTCGGATGTCTTTACTGCCACCGCCGGAGAGGATGCGGTCAGCGGCGCCCAGATCGAGGAATTGGTTGCCCGGATGCCCGGGGTCGGCCGAAGCCTGGTTGCCGTGCACCGACGGCTGCGGGACGCCACCGAGGAACTGGAGGCGTATCGCTCGCACGCGACGACAGAGACATCGCTGCCGCCGGAGCACCCGATGCCGTTTGAGGAAGTCCGCGACTTCTTCTACGACCGCAATAACTACATCGCCGAACTCGACACCGCGGCCGAGGAAATGTTTGCCGAGAACGGAATGAAGATCGGCGGGCTGGACGTGCAGCTGTCGGCGCTGATGCGCGACCGGTTGGGGGTTAGCGTCGTGATCGACGGCAATCTCGCCGAGCACGCCAAGCGTTCCTACGATCCCGATGCCCGAGTGTTACGCGTCGCGCAATGGCTATTGCCGGGGCAGCGCGCCTTTCAAATCGCCACCCAGCTGGCGTTGCTCAGCCAATCGGAGTTGCTGTCGGCGATCGTGGCCACCGACGACCAGCTCACCCCCGAATCCCGCGGTGTCGCCCGAATCGGCCTGGCCAACTATTTCGCCGGCGCATTTCTGCTGCCTTACCGCGAATTCCACCGGGCAGCAACCGAATTGCGGTATGACGTCGACTTGCTGGCCCGCCGTTTCGAGGTCGGCTTCGAGACGGTGTGCCACCGTCTCTCAAACCTGCAGCGACCGCAGCTGCGCGGGGTGCCGTTCATCTTCGTCAGAACCGACAAGGCGGGCAACATCTCGAAGCGCCAGTCCGCCAACGCGTTTCACTTCAGCCGGGTGGGCGGCAGCTGCCCGCTGTGGGTAGTGCACGACGCGTTCGCCCATCCGGGCCGGATCGTCAGACAGGTCGCCCAGATGCCCGATGGCCGTTCGTATTTCTGGATCGCCAAGACCACCGCACCCGAAGGGCAGGGCTATCTGGGCCAGCACAAGAGCTTCGCGATCGGCTTGGGCTGCGACGTGGTCCACGCCGACAAGCTGGTCTACTCCACCGGAATCGCGCTGGACGACCCGAATACCGTCGTCCCGATCGGAGCCGGCTGCAAGATCTGCAACCGGCCGGCATGCCCGCAACGCGCATTCCCCTACCTGGGCGGACGTGTCGTCGTCGACGAAAACAGCGGCAGCGGCCTGCCCTATTCGCCGGTAACCGAGCCGCGATCGGTATAGCCGGCCCGCGAAACGGCGGCGGCTACTGAGCCTGTTTGACCGGCGGCCGGTAGAACATCAGCAGCTGGCCGACCCCGCCGCCCAGTCCCAGCAGTAACGAGATCAGCAGGCCGTGCCAGCCGTTGCGCCAGTTCTGCCCGAAGATCAGCCAGTCCAGGCTGTACTGGCCGGGCCCAATTGTGGCGACCGCGACGGCGCCGGCGGCCAGCACCAGGTTGTATTCCCAGCCCTCCTTGACGATGAAGAAGCCGTTGGGTCGGTGCACGGTCCACGCGGCGACGAACATCAGGGCAACGAAGCCGGCAGCGGGAATGGGCGTGAAGAGGCCGGCCGCCAACCCCAGGCCGGCGCTGATCTCGGTGCTGGCCGCGACCACGGCCTGGAACGTGCCGTACTTCATGCCGATGCTTTCAAACCAGCGCGCGGTGCCCGGGATCCTGCCACCGCCGAAGAACTTGTTGTAGCCATGAGCTGCAAGGGTCAGCCCCAGTACCACCCGCAGGATCAGCAACCCGAGATCGTAGGCAACCATAGAGGCCAACCTAGATCATCGGGCAAGCACGGATGGGCCGAGGTATCCTGCGACCCGCAAACGACCGCAAAGGAGTCGCACATCAAGATCGCCATCATTGGCGCCGGCAACGTCGGGCGCACCCTGGGCACCGCCTGGCGCGACCGCGGTCACGACGTCGGGTTCGGCCTGTTGCGCGGCCGATCCTGAACATTCGAATGTCCATCCCGAACCCACCCGTGCTGCTGCTCGACGGCGACGCGAGCTACCCACCGGAAATTCTCGGCCACAAGGGGCACGGCATCGACATGATGCGCCGTAACGGTTTGCCGGTACCGCCCGCGTTCTGCATCACCGCGGAGGTAGGCGCACGTTATCGCGCCGCACCGGCGGCGACGATCGACGCGATCTGGGACGACGTGCTCGACGGGATGCGCCGGCTGGAAGCCGCAACGTCGCGCACCTTCGGACGAGGGCCTCATCCACTGCTGGTCAGTGTGCGCTCCGGCGCCGCGGTGTCGATGCCCGGGATGATGGACACGGTGTTGGATCTCGGGGTCAACGACGCCGTCGAGGAGGCACTGGCGGCAGAAGGCTCGGTCGGGTTCGCCCGCGACACCCGGCGGCGGTTCACCGGGTCTCCGGTCGGCTGCGACGCGCCCGCCGATCCGTACCTGCAATTGCGCGCCGCGATCGAGGCGGTGTTCGCGTCGTGGGACTCACCGCGCGCCGCTGCGTATCGCGCCCATCACGGGCTCGACGATCGGGGCGGTACCGCAGCGGTAGTGCAGGCGATGGTGTTCGGCAACGTCAACGCCAATTCCGGTGCCGGCGTGGTTTTTTCGCGAAACCCGATGACCGGCGCCGACGAGGAGTTCGGTGAGTGGCTGCCCGTCGGTCAGGGCGACGACGTGGTATCGGGCACGGTCGACGTGGAACCGATCACCGCGCTACGCGACCAGCAGCCGGCTGTCTACGACGAGCTGATCGCCGCCGCCCGCTCGTTGGAGCGACTCGCCTCCGACGTGCAAGAGATCGAGTTCACCATTCAAGACGGGACGTTGTGGCTGCTGCAGACGCGGCCGGCGAAGCGGTCGGCGCAGGCCGCGGTGCGCCTGGCGTTGCAACTGCATCGCGACGGCCTGATCGACGAGACCGAGACTCTGCGGCGGGTGCGGCCGGCGCATGTGGAGGCGCTGCTGCGGCCGTCGCTGCAACCGGAAAACCGCTTGACCGCACAGCTTTTAGCCGAAGGCCTGCCAGCCGGGCCCGGCGTGGTCACCGGGCGGGCCTATACCGAGGTGGACGCCGCGATCGATGCCGCCGACCGCGGCGAGGACGTCATCCTGGTGCGCAACCACACCAGTCCCGACGACATCCACGGCATGCTGGTCGCGCGCGGCGTCGTCACCGAAACCGGCGGGGCCACCAGCCACGCGGCCGTGGTCAGCCGTGAGCTCGGCCGGGTGGCGGTGGTGGGCTGCGGGCGCGGGATCGCGGAATTACTGGCCGGCAGGCTGGTCACCGTCGACGGCACCGAAGGCGAAGTGCGTGACGGGATTCTGCAGCTGACCGCCTGGTCCGAGGACCACACACCGGAGCTGCGCGAATTGGCCGACATCGCCCTGCGCGTCAGCCCGCTTCGCGGCCACACCAGCGGCGACTACCCACGACTGGAGAGCTACTCCGACGGCGCGGTGCGCGCGGCGATGGCCAGCGGCCACACCGACGTAGTGTCCGCCAGCCCGCTGCTGGCGATGCTGGCCGCGATGCGCCTCAACGAGGGCACGTGAGCGAGTTGGCCGTGTTGCAGGCGGTCCGGCTGAAGGGTCGGGTGAGCCTGGCCGACCTGGCCGTGACGCTCGGAGAGGATGCGGACGACCTCGCCGGCACCGTTGAACGGCTCACCGAGTCGGGCTTGCTTGTCGACGGCAAACCGCTGCGGGTCAGTCCCGACGGCCGTGTCCGGCTCGCCGAGTTGCTGGCCACCGAGCGCGCGCACATCGACACCGCGGCGCTGGCCGACGCCTATGCCGAATTTCGCTCCGTCAACGCCGAATTCAAAGCGCTGGTCACCGATTGGCAACTCAAGGACGGCCAGCCCAACAACCACGAGGACCCCGACTACGACGCCGCTGTGCTGGCTCGCCTGGAGGACGTGCACCACCGGATAACGCCGATCGTCGACGCCGCTGCTGCCCAGCTGCCGCGGCTGAGCCGCTACTCGGCCAAACTGCAGTCAGCGCTGGACAACGTCCATGCCGGCGACACGGCTTGGCTGTCCCGGCCACTCATCGACTCCTACCACACCGTGTGGTTCGAGCTGCACGAGGAGCTGATCGTCGCCGCCGGCCTGACCCGCGACTCGGAAGCTAAATCCGGTGATGCCCAATAGGTTTCGTCAGAGCTCGTCGTTCAACCTGGCGACATAGTCGTCGATGTCGCCGACGGCGGATTCGGCCGCATGGACGCTGATCGCCACCGTGTCGCCGATACCGTGCACGCCATGAACGAGGCCCATCAGCGGTGACAGCGCCGGATAGCCGGCGGTCCACAACACCGGTGCCGCACCGAAGAGCAGGTCGCCGGGTCCGCGGTAAACGCTGGACACCACTGTGTGGCCGGACACCCGCGATGGCCGGACGTCGGGGTCGAAATGGCTGACGCCCCAGCGCAGCAGCGGCGCGGGCACAGCGGCGAACGCCTGGTCCGCCGCGCGCACCGCCGGGTGCTGTGAGCGCCGGCGGGCGTCGGCCAAGTCTGCCGCGATCCGCTCCACTCGGGCCTCCCGGCCCAGGCCCGGATACAGCCCGACAGTCACGTTGGAGAAGTGGTTATACGCTTGTGGCACACCGGTTTTAGCCATCGGGACCTCGGCTATCAGCGATGCGTCCGCATCGCCCAGGTAGCCGGAGAGTGCACCGGACACTGCGGCCAACGCCGCGACGGTGACGGTCGGGCCGCGCACCTGCGCGCGGTGCCGCAGCAGGGTCCGCATGGTGCGCACCCCGGCAGGCCGGGCGTTGGTGGACAGCGCCGGCCGCGTTCCGGGCCCAGGCCGCAGCAGCCCAGCGCCGGTGTCGCGCACCAGCTTGCGATGGGCGCGAACGGAATTGACGGCGCGCCAGGGCAGGAAGCCCGGCGAAGCCGACACGTCGGGTACCGGCTTGGGCCGGCCGAAGAGCCAAGCGGCCAGCGCTGACGCGCGCGCACCGTCGGCTAGCGCGTGCGCGGCCTGCATCACCGCGACGGTGCCCGGGCCGGTGCCGCCCGGCAGGTCGTGCACTGGCCCGAAGAAGTGCAAGCGCCACGGCGCCCGGCGGATGTCTACCTGGTCGTCGGCGAGCCGGACCACGGCGTCAAGACAGCCGCTCCAGCTGTCGTCGTCGAGTTGCTGGCGAGTGATCCGCTCGGGTCCAAGGGAAGTCGCCACCCAGCTGGGATAGGTCAACGGCGATCCGTCGTCCACGCGTACCGTCAGTGCTGGACACGCTCGCGCCCGACCGCGCACATCGTCGACCGCGCGCTCGAAATCCGTTGGCTCGCCGTCGAATGCGTAGAGCAAAAATTGGTCGCTGGGGACCTTGGCCGACATCCAGTAGAACTGCGCATCGACGGCCGTCATCCGGGCCGGCATGTCCACCTCCTCTTAGACCACAGTTGTCCGACTTGTGTGGGTGTCACGGGACGGTGTGTGGGATTGCAGCCCATTAGCGTGTCGTAGCAGGCCGCAGGGATGACTCAGAGTTGTCTTGTCACCCGTGGTTCGGGTTGACCCTACTGTGGTGTGTCACCCCTGCGGTCTGCGTTCGCGGCGTGACTGAAGAGAGGCCTGACCGCAAGCTGCTGTGAGAGGTACTTGAAGTCGGATTGTCCGCCGCGGATTCCCCACCCACATGAGCGAAGGGAACCCGTATTCCATGATCGTCATCGGCATCGATCCGCACAAGACCACTCACACCGGCACCGCACTGGACCCGGCCACCAACTCTGATGTCGGTTCGCTGCGCATCGAAGCATCCCTGGCCGAATACCAGCGTCTGATCCTCTGGGCGAAACCATGGCCCGAACGCACCTGGGCGATCGAAAACGCCGACGGTCTCGGGCATCACTTGGCGCTGTGGTTGCTAGCTCGCGGTGAGGTCGTCCTCGATATTCCGACCACAGCGACTGCACGGGTCCGGGAACTCTCCCGGGGAGGTCGCCGTAAGAACGACCGCATCGATGCCGCGGCGGCGGCTAGTGTCGCAGCGCTGCAGGGCGATGCCCGTCAGGTCTACCCCGAGACCACCACCGACGCGCTGGCGCTGCTGGATGAACGTCGAGTCAACCTGTCACACAGCAGAACCCGCGCGATCAATCAATTACACGCGCTGCTGCGCGAGTTGATGGCCGGCGGCGCACCGACGTCGCTGACCCCCGCCAAGGCTACCGCCGCACTCGGTGGATTCCGCCCCCGCACCGGCCCAGACCGGACTCGGGAGGACCTTGCCAAGGAGCTCATTGCCGACGTCCGACGCTTCGACAAGCAGATCAAGGCCAACGAGGCCAAGATCGCCGTTCTGCTCGACGAGCACGGCACCACTCGGCGCGAGGTCGACGGCGTCGGATCTGTCTTGGCCGCCCGCCTGCTGGGCCGCACCGGCCAGGCGACCAGGTTCGCCTCGGCTGCCGCATACGCGAACTACACCGGCACCGCGCCCGTCCAAATTGCGAGCGCTGATTCCTCTAGGCACCGGCTGTCCCGCTACGGGGACCGGCAACTGAACTCCGCGATCTCCCGTCACCGGTGTGCTTGAACAGGAAGCCGCCGTGCGCCTCGATCGCCTTACGCAAGACCTCGTCATGCGCGGCCAGCGCCGCCCGCATGCCATCCGCGTCGGCCTCCCACCGACGCGTCGACCCCTCCACACCGGTGAACAGAAACGTCACCACCCCCGAGGGAGCAGCCGCCGCAGGAGCGGACACCCCCGCAGCATCTCACAAACAGACGCGCTCCCACCTCGCACATCGGCGGAATCCGACCGAGACACCCACGTCCCGAGGCGCGGCCCAGCGCTACCCGGTGGCCGGATCGCGGCGGCGATATGGCACATGCTGGCTGGCCAGCGATGACACGATAGTGACGTGGAACGACAGTGGGGTGGCCGCGTGACATGACGGCGGCAGCCTTGGTGTGCGGGTCGTGCGGTACTGAGCTGCCGCCGACCTCGAAGTTCTGTAACGAGTGCGGTGTGGCGGTTGCGACTGCCACGACACCGGCCGAGTACAAGCAGGTCACGGTGCTGTTCGCCGACGTCGTGCACTCGATGGACATCGCTGCGGCGGTGGGTGCCGAGCGGCTGCGCGAGATCATGGCCGAGCTGGTTGAGCGTTCTAGGGCGGTGGTGCAGCGGTGCGGCGGCACGGTCGACAAGTTCACCGGTGACGGGGTCATGGCGGTGTTCGGTGCGCCGGTTGCGTTGGAGGACCACGCTATTCGTGCCTGTCTGGCGGCCTTGGGCGTTCAGCAGGAGGCGAAGCGGCTTGCCGTCGACGTCCAAGAGCGCGACGGCCTGGACCTCCAGTTGCGCGTGGGACTTAACTCCGGTCAGGTGATCGCCGGCGAAATCGGCTCTGGCGCTTTGGGGTACACCGCGATCGGTGAGCAAGTGGGGATGGCGCAGCGGATGGAATCGGTCGCACCACCGGGCGCGGTGATGCTCAGCGCGTCGACCGCGCGACTGGTCGAGGGCGCGGCGACTCTCGGCGAATCGCAGCATGTGCAGATAAAGGGTGCCGATGCGCCAGTGCCTGCCCAGCGGCTGTTAAGTATGGGGGAACGACCTGCTGTCGGGCGGGCTGAGTCGAATCTTCTTGGTCGGCGCTGGGAACTGTCCGCCATCGAGAGCTTGTTGGACCGCGCCGTCGATGGCCACGGCGCGGTGGTTGGCGTGGTGGGATCACCGGGTATCGGCAAGAGCCGTCTGGTGCGTGAGATGGCGGTGATCGCTGCTGGGCGCGAAGTCGAGGTGTTCAGCGCCTACTGCGAATCGCACGCCACCGACATTCCCTTCCACGTCGTGGCGCGGCTGCTGCGGGCAGCCTTCGGCGTGCGCGATTTAGAGGGCCCGGCCGCCCGCGACCGAGTGCGCTCGCGGGTCCCGGATGCCGACCCCGAGGACTTGCAGCTCTTCGATGGCTTGTTGGGCATCGCCAATCCCGGTGTCGAGCTGCCCAAGATCGATCCCGATGCGCGGCGGCGGCGGTTGACCGCGCTGGTCAATGCCGCCTCGTTGGCCCGCCACACCCCAGCGGTCTATGTCATTGAGGACGCGCACTGGATCGATGAGGTCAGCGAGTCAATGCTGGCCGAGTTCCTCACGGTGATCCCGCAGACGCCCTCGCTGGTGCTGGTCACCTACCGCCCCGAATACCGCGGTGCGTTGAGCCAGGTGGCCGGTGCCCAGACCATCGCCCTTGCGCCGCTAAGTGATTCGGAAACCGCAGCCCTGGTCTCAGAGCTGCTCGGGTCGAACCCCTCGGTCGGCGGGGTGATCACCATGATCACCGAAAAGGCCGCCGGCAACCCGTTTTTCGCCGAGGAGATCGTGCGCGACCTGGCCGAGCGCCGCGTGCTACGGGGCAACCGCAACGCCTACGAATCGACCACCGATGTTGGCGAGGTCAGTGTGCCAGCCACCTTGCAAGCGACTATTGCCGCGCGCATCGACCGGCTTGACCCGGCGGCCAAGCGCGCGTTGAGCGCAGCGGCTGTCATCGGTTCACGGTTCAGCCGGGAACTCCTGGAAACGCTCGGGATTGATCCTGTCCTGCAGGACCTGTTGAGCGGCGAGTTCATCGATCAGATCCGATTTACCCGGCAATCCGAGTATGTGTTTCACCATCCGCTGATTCGGACGGTGGCCTACGAAGCCCAGCTCAAATCCGATCGCGCCGAGCTGCACCGCCGGCTGGCCGCGGCGATCGAAGACCACCAGCCGGAATCGACTGATGACAACGCCGCAATGATCGCCGAACATCTAGAGGCCGCCGGTGATTTGCACGCGGCCTACGGCTGGCACATGCGCGCGGCAACGTGGGCGACCAACCGCGACATCAACGCTGCCCGCCTAAGCTGGGAGCGCGCCCGGAACATCGCTGACGCATTACCCGCCGATCACCCCAACGGGGCAGCCATGCGCATCGCCCCGCGCACCATGTTGTGCGGGATCGCCTTTCGAGTCCATGTGAACGTGGCTGGCGACCGCTTCGATGAATTGCGGGAGTTGTGTACCGCCGCCGGGGACAAGGCGTCGCTGGCCATCGCCATGGCCGGGCTGGTGATGGATCACGCGTTCCAGGATCGGGTGCGCGAGGCGTCGCGGCTGGCCTCCGAAGCGATGGCCCTCATCGAGTCGCTCGACGATCCGACCTTGACGGTGGGGCTGTCCGTGCCGCTGGTCTACGCCAAGGGCGAGAGCACCGAGTGGTCTGACGTGCTGCGGTGGTCACAAAGGGTCATCGACCTAGCCGACGGTGACCCCTCAAAAGGCAACTTCCTTGTCGGGTCTCCGTTAGCATTCGCCTTTGCGACGCGGGGTGACGCCCGTTATTGGCTGGGTCGTCCCGGATGGCGCGACGACCTGCGCCACGGCCTGGCCATGGCCCGCAGCGCCGACCCGATGTCCCACGCCTCGGTCGTCGCCTACGTCTACCTGGCGGGGATACACGGCGTGCTGACGGCCGACGATTCGGCGGTGCGCGAGATCGAGGCTGCCCTGCGGGTTGCCGAACGATCTAGTGATGACCACGCGTTGACCCTCGCCCGGATGACGCTGGGCGTTGCGCTGGTGCACCGCCAAACCGATGCGGAGCGTGACCGCGGACAGAAGCTGCTGGCCGAGGTCGGCGACGTGTTACACAACCTGGGCGAGTTACCGATCGTCAAGGTGTGCCTGGCACGGGAGAGGGCTCGGCGTGGGGATCGCAATGACGCGATACCGCTCATGCGCGCCGCCGTCAACCATCTATTCCGCGAGGGACGGCTGCTGGGGTGGGGCGTTCCGACGACGGGTGTTCTGGTGGAGACACTGCTCGATCGCGGGGCCGACGGCGACCTAGTCGAAGCCAAGGCTGCGATCGAGCGGTTAGCGGCCGCGCCAGCCGACGAGGGTCTGGTGATGCGCGACATCTGGCTGTTGCGGCTGCGGGCTCTGCTGGCGCGGGCTCACGGCGATGCCGCAGCTTACGCGCACTTCAGGGATCGCTACCGCGACATGGCGAGAACCCTTGGCTTCGAAGGACATATCGCGTGGGCCGAGGCAATGACATGACGGCGGTGGGGTCGGCGTGCGTGCGTCATGGTCGGGGGTTGTCTGAGCGCAACGGCCGGAGCAAGCTCCTCAGAATGTCGGCGCGGTCAGCCCGGAAATCTCCACAATGGAGGCGGGTACCGAACTGCCAGTGCTTCGTAGCTGCAAAGCTGAATGAGCACGGTCAGCGTCTGGGCCAGGGGTTCTGGCATGACCCTGGCCCTGGTTGCCGTGAGGGTGCGTTCGGCGATTCTGGTCCCAGCTCAGCATCACGCCGTTACGGTGAGCGCATGGCGGACGACTTGGCTGACGAGGTACAACGGCTAGCACAACAGCAGAAGGACGAGCTGGAACAGCAGGGGCTTACGGTCCCTACCGACGTCGACGAAGACGAAGCGATGCATTCGGTTCAACAGCAGATGGACGACCTTGGCCTCGAATGCGACGCCGTCGAAGCCCGCCGCATCGTGCGGGAAGCCTGGGCCGAGCAGTAGCAAGTCAGGCCCGCGCGGGTCGCGGCCGGGCCTTGTCACGCATTCCCGTTACCGTCATCTGCATGGAAGCGCTTCTTGCCACCAGTCTTGGCTCACGGCAACCGGTTTGACGGGTTGTATACCCTACCTATACCCCCATGCCGATGAACCGCGTGCCGTCCAGCACGAAGCTGCCGGACAAGACCGAGCCCGGCTCGCCCGGCCCGGCGTCGGTGGCACGGTTGAAGCTCTCGATGCGCGAGTTCGGGAACACCGAGGTGTAGAACGTCGCCGCCTCCTCGAGGTTGTGGTCGAACCACAGCGAGGGCGTGATCGAGGGCATGAACTCCTCCTACTCGGTGGTGTTGGTTGCAAGGGTCTAACCGATAGATCCCGGCGGCAACCAAAACTCATCGCCGGGTGCGGGCAGGTGATTGCGGCAAACCTGCTGTAGGTAACGTCAGGCGGATATCTACCGAGAGGACGCCGATGACTACTGTGAGCAGCGCTCCGCAGACTGTCGAGTATTCGGGAGTCAATGGGCTCACCCTGGTCGCCGACGAGTGGAACCGCGGCGCCGACGCGGCGGCCGATCGGCCGACGATCCTGATGCTGCACGGCGGCGGCCAGAATCGGTTTTCCTGGAAAAACACCGGTCAGGTGCTGGCCGACGAGGGATTCCACGTGGTTGCGCTCGACAGTCGCGGGCACGGTGACAGCGACCGGGCGCCCGACGCCGACTACGACGTCGAGACGTTGACCGCCGACGTCATGCAGGTGCTCGATGCGATCGGGCGGCCGGTGATCCTGATCGGGGCGAGCATGGGCGGCTTGACCGGTATCCTCGCCGCGGATCAGGCCGGTCTCGACCGGGTCACGCGGTTGGTGCTGGTCGACGTGGTGCCACGGTTCGAGAAGAACGGCAGCGCCCGCATCCGCGAATTCATGTTCAGCGGTCTGCATGGGTTCGGCTCGCTTGAAGAGGCCGCTGACGCCGTCGCCGCGTATCTGCCGCACCGGACCAAGCCGCGCAGCCCCGAGGGGTTGAAGAAGAACCTCCGGCTGCGTCACGGCCGCTGGTATTGGCATTGGGATCCGGCGTTCATGACCAAGCCCGGCGACGACCCGGAATTGCGCACCGAAAAATTCGAGCAAGCCGCGGCGGACTTGACGATCCCGGTGTTGTTGATCCGCGGCAAGCTGTCCGACGTGGTCAGCCCCGAAGGCGTGCGGCACTTCTTGGACACCGTGCCCAACGCCGAGTTCGTCGAACTGTCCGACGCCGGGCACACCGCGGCCGGCGACGACAACGACGCCTTCAGCAACGTCGTCGTGAGCTTCGTGACGCGTTCGGCCTAACCCGGCCGACATCTATTATTCCGCAGGCTTTTCCGCGTGTCCGCCGAACTGCTTACGCATCGCCGACAGCGCCTTGTCGGCAAAGTCAGCGAGGCGGCGTGAGGCAAAACGGGCATAGAGCGCCATAGTCAGAACCGGCGCGGGCACTCCCTCCTCAACCGCCGCAATCGCGGTCCACCGGCCCTCCCCGGAGTCGGAGACCCGCCCGGTGAATTCGGTCAGGTCGGGCGCTTCGCCCAACGCGATCGCGGTGAGGTCGAGCAGCCACGAGCCAATGACGCTGCCCCGCCGCCACACCTCGGCGACCTCCGGGATGTCGATCTTGTACTGATAGAACTCGGGGTGCTCCAGTGGTGCGGTTTCTGCGTCCCCCTGCTCTACGCGGGTGCCGGCGTCGGCATTGCGCAGGATGTTGAGCCCCTCGGCGAGGGAGGCCATCATCCCGTACTCGATCCCGTTGTGCACCATCTTCACGAAGTGCCCAGCCCCGGACGGCCCGCAGTGCAAATAGCCCTTCTCGGCTTGCCCGATCTCGCCGGTGCGGCCCGGCGTGCGCGCCGCCGCGTCGAAACCGGGCGCGATGGTGGCGAAGAGCGGCTCCGCGTGCTCGAATGCGTAGTCGTCGCCGCCGATCATCAAGCAGTAGCCGCGCTCGCGTCCCCACACTCCACCACTGGTGCCGCAGTCCAATAGGTGAATCTCCTTCTCGGCCAGCAGCTTTGAATGCTTTAGGTCGTCGCGGTAGTAAGAGTTGCCGCCGTCGATCACGATGTCGCCGGTTTCCAGCGTCTTGGCCAGCTCATCGATCACCCCGGTGGTGATGTCACCGGCCGGCACCATCACCCAGACCACGCGTGGCTTGGCGAGCTTCTCGGCCAACTCGGACAGCGACGACACTCCGGTGGTGTTGTCTTCGCCGGCCATCGCCTTGACCGCGTCCGGATCGTGGTCGTACACAACGCATTCGTGCCCGTCTTTGACTACCCGGCGCACGATGTTGGCGCCCATTCGGCCCAGACCGATCATCCCTAGCTGCATGTTGTCCTGTTCTCCTTACTGTGATGCACGGTTGTTGCCGTCCAGCCACGGCTTTTGCCAACCGTGATGACCACGCAGCAGTGACTGCGCCTCGTCGGGCCCCCATGAGCCGGGTTCGTAGCGGTGGACCTTGCCCGGGGTGTCGAGCAGTGGCTGCATGATGCGCCAGGTCTCTTCGATGCCGTCTTCACGCGCAAACGGCTGCCGGTCGCCGGTCAATCCGGCGTGTAGCAGGCGCTCATAGGTTTCTATCGGTTCGCCCAAATCCTCGGCGAACTTGGAATCCAGGTGCACGTCCTGCCAGCCGTGCTGGCCCTGAGCGGTCAGCTGCAGGCGCAGCCCGGGGTCCGGCTCGATGCGCAACACAATCTGATTCGCCTCCGCCCGGGTCGATTTGGGCAGGAAAGCCAACCGCGGGGTGCGTCGAAGAAACAGCCGGACTTCGGTGACCTTCTCCGGCAGCGCCTTCCCGGCCCGCAGAAAGATCGGCACCCCGGCCCAGCGCCAGTTGTCGATCTCCAACCGCAGCGCGACAAAGGTCTCGGTCTGTGAATGATCCGAGATCCCGTCGATGTCGGTATAGCCCGCGTACTGCCCTCGCACGTATCGGTCCGGGTCCGCCGCGGGCATCGCGCGGAACACATCGGCCTTCTTGTCGTTCAGGTCGTCCGAGCTGGGTCCGACCGGGGGCTCCATCGCGACCAGTGCGAGCCCCTGCAGCAGATGGTTCTGCACGACGTCACGCAAGGTGCCCACCGCGTCGTAAAACCGACCCCGGTCTTGCACCCCGAAGTCTTCGCCCATCGTGATCTGGATTTCGGAAATGCTGTTACGGTCCCATAGCTCGGCAAGCGCCAGGTTGCCGAAGCGCAAATATTCCAGTTCGACGATCGGTTGTTTGCCCAGGAAGTGATCCACCCGCAGGATCTGTTCCTCGTCGAGCACCGTGTGCAGCCGAGCGTTGAGTTCCTGCGCGGATGCCAGGTCGTGGCCGAATGGCTTCTCCAAGGCGACGCGCGATCCTTGCAGGAGATCGGCCTTGGCCAGGCGTTCGACGATTGACGCAAATAGCGAAGGCGGCATTTCCAG
>NZ_DATFZD010000400.1:0-2659 GCF_035314665.1 Mycobacterium sp.
CGAGCGGGTCGACTTGTCGCTCCGGACAGAGGGTTTGGCGAAGACACGGAGGCAGAGCTGGTGGCCGAGGACGTCGGTATCAGCGGGGGAGCAGCGTCTGCCGAAGAGGCCGCTATTCACATCATCGACGATGGCGACTAGGTCTGCTCGCGCCCCGTTCGGACGTGAGCGATGACTTTCGGCCTCGATCGGAAGAAGGCGAACGGCGGACCCGTCGGTTTGAGGCGATAGTTGGCCCTGACGCAGAGAAGTGTCCTGAACCGCATGAGGTAATGCGACACTCGATGCATTGGCACAGTCACCGTGGTCGACAAATCGACGACAATGTCTGCCCACTTGATGTCCACCCCGATCACGGTGTGGTCGGCGTCGCAGAGCTTCTGCGCGACCTTGTGCCCTATGCCTGATGCCGATCCAGTCACTGCGTAGACGCCCATTAGCACATCTCGCATCTGGCGCGGTGTTCCTGCTTGAATCTCATCCGGGCGTATCCCATATGTGGTGTAGCCCCATGGTGTTTCGAGCGTGTCCGGTTCCTCGAAAAGGTGCGTCGCGCCCCGGGACCACCATGAGTTCACACTGCTGGTCAGCGCATCCTCCATCCGTTGCAACATCCCGCTGGGTCCGGCCCCGGCACCGGCAGGCGTCCTCACCTGCCTGCGCGGGGGGCAACCGGATCGCGCTCACCGTTGACGTTGCCCGCACGATGAAGTCATTTCAGCCGAATCAGGTCGTGCTCATGCACGCCAACCTGCCCGCCATTACACCTGACGAACCTGGGCTCGCGGTACAGCAGACGAACGACCTCGCGACTCGGGACTTCCGCCCCTACTCCGCGCCTGTCCGGTGATGGTCGCATCTAAAGCGTCGGCAAAACACAACTATCGGCTCGTCCGGGCAAATCAGCTGACAAGACAAGGAGGCTCAGATGGCGGGCAACGATGACGGCACCAAGACTTGCCAAATCGACGTGCTGATCGAAGGGCATGAAAAGCGCACCCGGGCAAAGGCGCGCCTGTCCTGGGCAGACAAGAAGTTCGTCGGTGTTGGTTTCGCGCGACTCGATCCGGCCGACGAGCCGGTGGCCCAGATCGGCGACGAACTTGCGATCGCCCGGGCGTTGTCCCATTTGGCGAATCAGCTGTTCGCTTTGACATCAACCGATATTCAAGCCAGCACTCACGAGCCGGTCACGGGTCTGCACGACTGAACAAGGCCCGCGCAAGGATGTGCGACGGTGTACCGCGGCCACGATGACCTTTGGCCCTACGGCGACGATTTGCGAGAGCGTAGCAACGAATCATGAGACAGAGACCCGATTCACCAGCTGTTCTCGACGTCGAGGTAACGACGCATGGGCAGCTAGATCTCGCGCGCCAGCACCGCCACTTGCTCGAGCGTGCCCGGTTCCTGGAAAAGGTGGGTGGCGCCGGGGACCACGGCAACCTCGCACTCGACAGGGATCGCCGCTTGTGCCTGCCGGTTGAGCTTAAGGGCCATCTCGTCGCGTCCACCCACTATCAACAGGGTCGGAGCGTGCACGTCGCTCAGTGCTTCGCGCGCGAGATCAGGCTGCCCGCCGCGGGATACCACCGCCGCTACTTTGACACCGGGATGTGCGGCCGCAGCCAGGGCCGCGCCCGCACCGGTGCTGGCACCGAAGTAACCGACCGGCAATGACGCGGTGTCGGGTTGGCCGGCCAGCCAACCCGTGACATCGACCAATCGGCGGGCGAGCAATGCGATGTCGAAGACGTTGGCGCGGTTGCGTTCTTCATCGGGTGTCAGCAGGTCTAAAAGCACAGTGGCGAACCCGGCGTTGTTGAGGACCTCGGCGACATATCGATTGCGCGGGCTGTGTCTGCTGCTCGGGCTGTGTCTGCTGCTTCCGCTGCCATGCGCGAACACGACGACCCCCGTCGCGTGCTCGGGAATGGTCAAATGCCCAGCCACCGAGACCTGCCCAGCAGTCACCCGGATTTCCTCGTCACGCAGCGGCGGATCGTCGGCGCCGGCGCTGGCGACTGCACGAAAACCGCTGCGGGCGCGCTTGAGGAGCGCGACCACCTCGTCGTCTGAGGTCTGCCCGAAGTTGCGGTAACCCTGACCAACGGCGAAATACGGCACCGGCGTTTCCAGGCACACCACCTCGTCCGCGTACTCGGCAAACTGTTTGGCGGTGTCGCCGGCCCCGATGGGAATCGCCAACACCACCCTGCTGGCCCCCTCGGCTCGGGCCACCTGGCAGGCAGCCTGCGCGGTCGCTCCGGTCGCGATGCCGTCGTCGATGATCACCGCCGTTCGCCCCTTCAGCGAACTCCGGGCATGGTCAGCGCGGAAGCGTTCGGACCGGCGTAGCAGCTCGGCTCGCTCCTTGCGTTCGACCGCAGTCATTTCCTCGTCGCTGAGGTGAGCCTCTCGCACGACGGAATGATTGATTACCCGCACACCGCCTTCGCCGATGGCGCCGAAGGCTAACTCCGGGTGAAGGGGCACCCCCAGCTTGCGTACCAGCAGCACATCGAGGGGGCTCCCAGCGCCTTAGCGACCTCGAAGGCCACCGGGACCCCGCCTCGCGGCAGACCGAGCACCACCACATCTTGATCGCGCAAAAAGTCCATGCGCGAAGCCAATTGCCGTCCGGCATCGGCACGATCAT
>NZ_DATFZD010000401.1:0-10127 GCF_035314665.1 Mycobacterium sp.
CCGCATCAGCCAGGTGTTCCGCGGCCCGCGGCATCTGCTCATCGATTGCGACGGGATCAGTCCTGATCGACGGTGACGAGCAGCTTGAATGTCGTGGAGCCGTCGCCGACCCTGGTGGTCAGAACGAGCGGGTAATAGCCATCGGGTACCGACTTGTCGACCGTGATGGCGACGGTCGCGCTGGCCGATCCGTCGGCGCCGAATTGCCCCGATGTCTTGGCCGCCTTGATTCCCTTGGTGCCCGAAGTACCGGTGATGATGTAGCCGGTTGGACCATCGATCATCCGTTGCACGTCGACGGTCACATTGCTCGACCCTCCGTGTGCGATTTCGACGACGGCAGGCGAAACGTTCACTGCCACTGCCGAACTGCCCGCGCCGAACGATGGCGGCGCAGACGAGTCGGCGGAGCCCCAGGCTTTGTCGGGCCGCGGCGAAAGCGAGTACGCTAGTTCGCCGCCGGTATGGATGATCGACTCCGGAAGGTACGTCTTATCGGTGGGCCGGCCATCGACGTGAAGGCTCTTGATGTACTTCATCCGGTTGGGCCCGGATGCGCCCGACGCCGACATTTTGATGAACTTGCTTGCGGGCAGCGTGATTTCGATGTGATCGAAAAGCGGCGTGTTCAGGGTGAGGATCGAGGTCCCCGGTGTGCTCGGGTAGAGCCCGAGTGCGGCCCACACGTACCAGCTGGACATCGCGCCGAGGTCGTCGTTGCCCGGCTCGCCATCGGGTGCGGGAGTGAACAATTCGCTGCGTACCCGGTCGACTAATTGCTGGGTCTTCCACGGTTGACCGATGTAGTTGTACAGCCACGGCACCTCGAAACCCGGCTCGTTGCCGGCCCACAGATAAGGCTCTTCGGGGCCCACGTTGAGCTGCTTGGTGAAGCGGTCAAGCCGGTCCCCCACCGCTTTTCGACCACCGAGAGCCGTCACCAGGCCCGCGATGTTTTGCGGCACATACCAGACGTATTGCTCGGCGTTGCCCTCGTCGAACCCGAGCTGGCTGAAGCAACCCGCGGCGGGCTCCACGACCCCGGGACCCGGAGGAAAAAAGCCCATGGCATCGCGGGGCGAGATGTAGTGAGTGGAGGGGTTGAACAGGTTCTGCCAGTACTGCGCCCGGTTCTGAAATTCGGTGGCGGTCGCGGAATCGCCTATTGCGTCGGCGAATTGGGAGATCGCGAAGTCGTCGACCGACCACTCCAAGGTGATCGAGGCGCCGGGGATCGCGCCGCCCTGGCAGGAGTTCGCGTTCAGCGGAAGGTAGCCGCGCTGTAGGTAGGTGGCGATTTCTGGTCGCTCGATGTAGCCGTTGAGCCCGTCGCCGCCTTTGGTCGCGGCGTTGACCATGTAGCCCAGCGCCATGTTGACGTCGAAGTCCTTGGCACCAAAGGCGTAGAAGTTGACGATCAGCGGGACGACGCTGTCGCCGGTCATCTCGGCGGTCGCGGTATTCGCCAGTGCCCACCGCGGAAACGACCCGCTCTGCTCGGCGTCGGTCACCAGCGACTGGGCCATGTCGCTGGCCTGGTCCGGAAAGAGCAGTCCGTGCAGCGCGGCGAGTCCCCGATAGGTGTCCCAGTCGGAGAAGTTGGCGTACTGGGTGTGCCCCGCGGCAACCGTGTGCACATCGCCGTCGAATCCGATATAGCGACCGTCGACGTCGTTAAAGGTGTTGGGATTCAACAGCGAATGGTAAAGCGCGGTGTAGAAGGTCTTGACGTCGTCGTAGTCGGAGGTCGCGATCGCGATGCGGGAGAGCTTGTCGTTCCACTCTTTCGCCGCGGCGGCGCGCACGTTGTCGAAGTCGGCTTGGCTCTCGGCGGCGAGGTTGGCTCGCGCTCCCTCGAGGCTGACATAGGACAGCGCGGTGCGCACCTCGATGCGCGAGCCCGTTGGGAATCCGACGTATCCCCCGCTGGATCCGGAGTAACTCGAATACGCGCTGCGGCCGTCGGGAAAGATCGAATAGCCGTCCCAGGTACCGTAGGACGTGAACGGCTGGCTGAACTTCATCGCGAAGTACACCGTGTAGACGTTGTCCTTGCCGCAGAAGCCGCCGCTGGTCGCCGATCCGGTGATTGTCGTGTTGTCGTCGCCGATCTGGATGTTCGCGGCGGAGGTACCCCCAAGCGACGCACCGGAATTCACGTGCAACAGAGCGGGCCGACCGTTGTCGGGGTAGATGAACCGGCCCACGCCGGTGTGGGTGGTTGCGGTGAGTTCGGCAGTCACACCCGTCGCGGGAAACCGCACCGAGTAGTAGCCGGGCACACCGACCTCGGTGTCGTCGTGGGCGATCTCCTCGGTGCGGTCCCAGGGTTCGGAGCCGATCGACGTGGTGGTCGGCAGCATCGAGATGTCACCGAACGCCGCGCACCCCACCGAGGCGTGCGTCATGCTGAATCCGGTGGCCTGCTTGTTGCCGTGGTCGTAGCCGGCGTAGTTGCCGGCGGTGTCAGGCGAGTACTGCACCATCCCGAACGGCACCGAGGGACCGGGGAAGTTGTTGATCTCCCCCACCCGCTGGCCACCCGTCCCGGTACCGATCAGCGTGTCGACGTGGTCGACCGGATTCGCGACGTTGACCGGCGGGTCGTTCGACGTGGGCACAGCGCTGGCCAGCATCACGCTGACCAGCAGCACCGCCCCCAAGAGGGCGGCGAAGCGCCTTCTTGACCACATCGCTATCTCTTCCCGGCACGGACGTTACCGCCTGCCACATCCACGTTGGCGTAGCCGCACCGTGGATGTGTCGCAATGTTCTCAGCGTAGCCACACCGGATTTGTCAACGCGACCATTGCCCCGAGCGGTCGCCGCTGCGCTTCTCGCACCTCGAGGCGCGCGAAGCGCGCCGACGCGGCGTCGAGTTCCCATTGCAGCCGGGCCGACGACCCCACCGTCGCCTGTCGCACCCGGCCCGCCGCGGTGATCAGCGCAACGCTCGTGCCCGGGGCGCCGCTGACCACGGCGGTCACCGTCACCGACCCGTCGGGTGGCACCTGCAGTGTCTGCCCGGGACCGGCCATGCCATCGTCGCTGCTCGCGGTCAGCTCCAGCGCGACGTCGCATGATCGAGCGAGGTACGAACGGCCGCAACGCAGCCCGTTGATAATCGCGGGTGCTGACAGTCCGTCCGCGTGCACGACCGTTTGCGGAGAGCCGACCTGCTGGTGTTCGCCGTGCGAGTCGCTGCCGCCGACGGCCACCACGCGTTGGCCCTGCAGCAGCAGCCGCTGCCAAATACGAAGCGACAGTTCATCATCGAGGTTCCACCGACCGTTCCACACCTCGAGCGCATCCACGTGGTCAAAACCGAACTCCCACGCCGACCCCGGCATCGGCACCGACGGGTGAGCGGCGACCACCAGTCCACCGGCTTCGCGGACCTCGGCGGCGAAGCGCGGAAACACCCCGTCGCTTGGGCCGTATCGCCAGTCGACCCAGCCGTGCGGCGGCAGGCCGACAGCCAGCCAGTGCCCGTGGCGGGTGGTGACCTCCTCACCGGGAATCACCAGTAGCCCGCCGGTACGGTGCGTCAACCATGCCCGGTTGGCCGAGTTGGTGTTGTGCTCGGCCGAGACGATGAAGTCCAGCCCGCTGGCGCGGGCAACCGCCGCCAATTCGTCGGGAGCACGCCGGCCGTCGGAGTGGACGGTGTGTAGATGCAGGTCCCCGCGATACCACCGCGCTCCGGTGACCGACGGCGGCGGCGGAAACTCGACCACCGGCCCGCATTCCGCCAGCGGTTCCCCGCGCTCCATCGTGACCTGCGCTTCCCACGTCATCCCCCAAGGGCTTAACACCACCGGACCAAGCGCAACGGCCCACGTACCTGGCTCGATCGGGCCGGCCAGATAGCCCGGGGTGGCGTAATTGCTTGAGATCTCGAAGCTGTCGCGGGCGCCGCCCGACCAGCCCCGAAACCCGGCTGCATTGCCTAAGTCGTAGCCGGCTGGCCCAAAGATGCCTAGATCCAACACGTTTTGGGCCAAACCGCCGACGCCGAAATTCGAGTGAGACGTGGTAACTCGAATGCGCTGCACCCCCGGTGGCACGTCGAATGGCAGGTAAGCCCAGCGGTAGATGCCAAATCCAAAACGTCCGGCGAACGTAACCTCAATCGCACCGGGCGCGACCGTCGCGATGCTCATGGCTGCCAGCATCCAACACGAGGACGTAACTAACCGTTACATCGACACGAACGCTGGCCGACGAGCGGGTTTAGGGTTGACGAGTCCGCGCAGCAAAAGCTGATGGACGAAGAAAGTTCACTGAGCTGACAACGTTGAAGGGCTCCGAGAAGAACTAAACTGGAACCGCTCGGTTTACGCGTCCGTGCGGGCTAGTAAGCGGCTTTGACCGCAACAGACAACTCGTTCAACGCCAAAGAGGGCGGTGTTTGCGATGACCAAGGTCGCCTCGAGCAACGGTGTTCGGCCAGTCCAGAGCACCGACAAGCCGGTCATCGTCTCTCGCAGCGGACGACTCGCGCGTCTGGAGTCCAGCCTGACCCCGCATGAGGCGCAGATCGAGGATCTCGTTTTTGTCCGGAAGATCCTGAAAAAGGCAAATATTCCGTTCTTGTTGATCCGTGATCACAAGAACCGTCCGGTTCTCGCCATCGATATCGACCTGCGCTCAGCGGTCGAGACCGAGCTACCGACCGCCTGCGCCACCGAACCGATGTACGCCAAAACAGTTGATGTTCGCGGGCTTTCACCCATCTTACTGGCCGAAGGCAGGTTATCCAGGTTGGACGATCCGCGTATCGTGCGGCTGTACCGGCGGCGGATCGCGCCCGGCGGCTTTCGGTACGGCTCCAGGTTCGGCGTTGAGCTGCAATTCTGGGCGTACGAGGAGACGGTGATCCGTTGCCCCGTCGAGAACTCGCTGACGCGTACGGTACTGCCGCGGAGAGAAGTGGTGCCCGCAACCGCAAAGCTCTACGGATATAAGTGGCCGACGATCAAGGGGATGTTCACCCCACATACCAGCGACGTGACATTTGACATCGACATGGTGTTCTCCTGGGTCGACGGCGGTGACCCGGAGTTTCTGGCCCGCCGGGCGGCACAGATGTCGGAGGTTGTGGTCGGTGAAGGCGACGACGCCGAAGCGCGCATTCGGCAGATCGACGAACTGAAGTACGCGCTGCGGTCGGTGAACATGTTTGCGCCGTGGGTGCGGCGGATCTTCATTGCGACCGATTCGGTCCTCCCATCCTGGCTGGCCGAGCACCCCAAGATCACCATCGTTCGTGCGACAGAACACTTCTCGGATCCCGCGGCGCTACCCACCTACAACTCGCATGCGGTCGAGAGCCAACTTCAGAACATTCCAGAGCTGGCTGAGCATTTCCTCTACTCCAACGACGACATGTTTTTCGGCCGACCGCTCAGAGCCAGCGTGTTCTTCTCGCCCGGCGGGGTGACGAGGTTCATCGAAGCCAAGACCCGGATAGGGCTCGGTGCCAACGATCCCACCCGCAGCGGCTTTGAAAACGCCGCTCGAGTCAACCGACAGCTGCTCTTCGAGCGGTTCGGACAGGTCACCACCCGCCATCTGGAACACGCTGCAGTTCCGTTGCGCAAAAGCATACTGAGCGAGATGGAACGAGAATTCCCAAAAGAATTCGCCCGCACTCAGGCTAGCGCGTTTCGGTCCAGCACCGATATCTCGGTCACCAACTCGTTCTACCACTATTACGCGCTGATGACCGGCCGCGCCGTCCAGCAAGAAAAAGCCAAAGTGCTGTACGTGAACACCACCACCCGCGAAGGACTCGATCTCCTTACCGAGCTGCGGAAGAGACGCCGGTATCACTTCTTCTGCCTCAACGACAGCAGCTTCCCCGAAGTCTCGGCGGTCGAGCGCACCGAACGGGTCAAGGATTTCCTTGAACGGTATTTCCCCATACCCGCTCCCTGGGAGAAGGTCACCGCTGACATCGATCAGCCCGGTTTTGCCGAGCCGATGACGTTGACGCCATCGAACGGTGCTTGACGAGCAGTGGTGCGGATGATCAGTGGCTGTGCCCGGAATTGGCGGAAACTCTCGGCTTGATGATCAGGCTGGTCGCGAGAGCGGCGATGCCGATGGCAAGGCAGATCCACAACGCCGAATGGTAGGACGCCCCGGTGCCCTCCCCGACAACCGTTCCGGCCCAGGCAAATCCGAGCCCGCCAGGATGCCATCGACATCGGGCAGGCCCCGGGCTTTATCGATCAGGGAAAGACCGTCCTGCAGAACGCATTTGACATACTTGAAGCCGACCTATCGGCCGATTCTGACGTGCTGACCGTGTAGCAACTTCAGAGCTTGTAGCCGATGGCGCGCAACAGATCGCGGCGCTCGGCAACATCCTCATCGGTCTCCACCCCGACGGGGGTTTCTCCGTCGACCACGCCGATTATGCCGCGACCACGCGGCGTCACCGCGAGCACGATGTCGACCGGATTCGCTGTGGCGCAGTGGATTGTGCAGACTTCGGGCACCGCCTTCACCGGGTTGAGCACGCTGAGCGGAAACCCCCCGCGCAAGAAAATGACGAAGCAGTGTCCGGCCGCGATGGCCAGCGCATTAGAGGTCGCAAGCTCGATCAACTCAGCATCATTGCCGGTGCGGCGCACCAGCCGCGCTCCCGAGGCCTCGCAGAAGGCCAGCCCAAACCGTAGTGACCCGCCTACCCCAACCATTGCCTCGTGCAGGTCTTCGACCGTCTTGATGAAGTGCGCCTGTCCGATCACAACGTTGACATCGTCCGGCTTTTCAATGGGAACGACATCCCAGGACAGCGGCGTTGCGGCCACCGATCAGCCAGCGGTGCGAACGATCAGTACGTCGATTTTGGCCCGGCTGGCGACAGCCCCGGGGATCGAGAACAGCCGCCCGACGATCGCGGATCGTGCGTCTAGTCCCACATTGCCGACCACTAGCAGGTCCGCCCCAACCTCCTCGGCGAGGTCTACCAGCGCATGCACCGGAGCGGCTTCGACCGGCCGGTCCTCGATGTTCTTCGCCCCCGCCGCCTTGGCTCGGTCGCGGGCATCGTGCAACATCGCGTAGATTGGCGCGTTGCCCTGCACCAGGTAGGCCTCTTTCCCGAGGACGTCGGCCGCGCGCTTATCTTCCGCGTGGGTGAAGTAGCCGGTCGCAATGATCAGCTTCGCGTCCGAGTCGGCGGCAATCTTGGCCGCACGGTCGACCGCACGCAGCGAAGACTCCGAGCCATCGGTGCCGACCACCACAGTCTTGTAGGCCGTCATTTGCCCTCCGCAGCGTCGTTTGCAATGCCTATCGCAGACAGTAACTCGCCAATTCAGCGGAGCCTGAAAATTTCGCGAAACCAAGTTGGCAAATCTTCGCGGGACGCGGGCGATATCGGTCACACCCAGGGCGAACAGTGGGTACGGTTTTCATAGCGGTCCCCTTCCTTGGGTATTCGTGGTGGTTCATCCGAAGACCTGCCATCCGGTAGGCCTCAGGTGGGGACCGTCAACTGAAATTCCACGAAGACCGGGACGACCTCGCTAAGGAGGTACGAGATGTTAGACCGCGTAACGGTCCGCAACAACGGGCTGTCTCAACAACGCGAGCAAGATGCCGAGCTATTGAAAAGGTCAGGTGTGCACAAGCTCGTCATCACCGACGGCGAAGGCAACTGCTTAGCATTCGTATTATGTTGGGACAGCGTCGACTACGACGCTGAGACCGACACGTATGTGTGTGTTGCCGACAGCGATGGCAGAGAGCTCATGACCATGTTCGCCGCCGGAGAAGTCAAGTCAGCGCCCGGTGCGAACATGTACGTTGTCACCGCACCGGACGGGTTCCGCGGATCCAGGACGTTGCAGGCCCTCTGACCTCGACGGTTCCGGTTGGGGGCTCGGATTCTGCGGCTATGCCGTCAATCTGTCGCGCCCGTTACCGCCGCAAGGCATTCGCGCACCACCGAGACTATGTCCGTGGAAGGGTCCGCCCACTTGCTCAGCCCCAGGCGGTCAAGCAGCAAACCGCCGAGGAACACGTCGACGAATGCGGCCCCGACTTGTTCGGGTGTCCGGGAACCGACAGGGTCGAACCACACCCACATCCACTGCAGCGATCCCCACAGCTGCAGCGCCGCCAATTCGGCATCGACGCTTCGGAATACGCCGCTGCTTATACCGTTGCGGATCTCGTCGATCGTGAGCGTTTGCAGTTGATGGCGCAACTTTCGCACTTGCTGCATCGCTGGGTCATCGGACAGTTGGACCACCTCGCGCTGGCTTGCCACCGTCGCGTTGCGGGCGATCACCTGTAGCAGTGCGGAGGTATAGACCATCGCGGCGATGCGTTCGTGCGGCGAGGCCAGGCGGTCCCATACCATCTGCAGCGCTTCGAGCTCGCAGGCCAGGTGGGCCTCTTCAAGCTCCCGCAGCATCTGCGCCTTGGTGCCAAAGTGATGAACGATGGTGCCCTTAGACATGCCAAGCTCGTCGGCGATATCGCCGAGATTCGTTCTGTCATAGCCACGTTCGGCGACGTAGCGGACAAACGCGTCGAGAATCTCGCTGCGTCTGCCGGGCGATCGGGGCATCGCAACCCTCCGAGATAACTAACCGTACGGACGGTCTATCATACTTCGGGTCGGAAGTCTCCCCTAACTTGGGGCTTCGTCAGCGTGCGGCAACGGCAACACACTATAACTCCTGGTAGCGCTAATATAGCTAGTAGTTCGCCGATGGATTTTGGGCCCGTCCCGTCGCCAGGCGATGCCGACCTTTCCGTTATTGACTGTACGGACGGTCAAATGCAATAGTTACTGCGTGACGCAGACGACGGCGACGCGAGGCCCGAGGCTGGGAACCGAGACCGGCGGCCCGGCGACGTCGTTCATGTCACACCCCAAAAGTGTTCTCGTGAAGCGTTTTTCAAGGCACTACCTCACTGACCCGAAGCTGCGCCAATGACTACTTCGCACCTGATTACCGGCAAAGTACGCGACCGGATCCGACCAGGGACGGAAGTGGCCGGCGGGTTCTTCCGGATGTCCGTGATGACCGGCAAAGCCCTGATGAAGCCGTTCGAATGGCGCGAGTTCATCTTTAATGGCTGGTTCCTGATGCGGGTGTCGCTGCTGCCCACTATCGCGGTGTCCATCCCGGAAACCGTGCTACTCATCTTCACGCTCAACATCCTGCTGGCCGAGTTCGGCGCCGCCGACGCATCGGGGGCGCTCGCGGCGATCGGCACGGTGACCCAGCTCGGCGCGATCGTGACGGTGCTGGTGGTCGCCGGCGCGGGGTCCACCGCGATCTGCGCCGACCTCGGCGCCCGCACCATCCGCGAGGAGATCGACGCGCTCGAGGTGCTCGGCATCGACCCGATCCACCGGATGGTGGTGCCTCGCGTCGTTGCCTCGACGGCCGTCGCGGTGCTGCTCAACGGCCTCGTGATCGCCGTCGGCCTGGCAGGCGGCTACCTCTTCAGCGTGTACCTGCAGAACGTGTCGATCGGTGCCTACCTCTCCACGCTGACAGTGCTCACCGGCATGCCCGAGGTGGTGATCTCGATGATCAAGGCCGCGACGTTTGGGCTGATCGCCGGCTTGGTCGGCTGTTATCGCGGGTTGATCGTCCGCGGCGGGTCCAAAGGCCTGGGCACTGCCGTCAACGAAACGGTAGTCATAAGTTTCATCGCGCTGTTCGCGGTTAACGCGGTGATGACGACTATCGGTGTTCGGTTCGGAACGGGGCGCTGACATGGCTACGTCTATCGCGGCCATCGTCCCGCATCACCGCTTCCCGCGGGCAGCCGTCGCCCTCAGTCGATACCGCGACGCGCCGGCCCGGCAACTGACCGAGCTCGGGGAGATGGTCTGGTTCGCACTAACCGCAGTCGGGCTGATCCCCTTCGCTCTGCGCCGCTACCACAAAGAGCTGCTGCGGATGATTGCCCAGATGGGGATGGGTACCGGGGCAATGGCTGTGGTCGGTGGCACCGCCGCCATCGTCGGCTTCATCACCATGTCCGCGGGCTCACTGGTCGCCATCCAGGGCTTCGCGTCGCTGGGCAATATCGGTGTCGAGGCATTCACCGGATTTTTGGCCGCAATGATCAATGTGCGGTTTGTG
>NZ_DATFZD010000402.1:0-6203 GCF_035314665.1 Mycobacterium sp.
CGCCGGGAACGGTGCTCAAGACGCGCAGCTTTCGTTACCACATCTTCGGCTTCCCCACGCTGCTCGAGACCACCCAGCTGCTCTACCGGTCGACTAGCCAGACCGGCAAGCCGACCGTCAACGTCACCTCGGTCATTGCGCCGCCGATCCAGTTCGACAAGACGAAAGTGCTCTCGTATCAGTCCGCCTATGACTCGCTCAATCGCAATGACGAGCCGTCGTACGCGATCTCGGGTGGCCTGCGGCTCGGCGGAGTCGTCCCCAATGTCGAGGCGGCGGTCTTCGGACCATTCATCGCCGATGGGTACACGGTCATCGTTCCCGATACCGAAGGCCAGAGCGCGAACTTCGCCGCGGGCCCCGAATACGGGATGAACACCCTCGACTCGATCCGCGCGGCGTTCAGCTCGTCGATCATCCCCGGCGATGCGATGGTGGCGATGCTTGGGTATTCCGGCGGTGCGATTGCCACCGAGTGGGCCGCCGAGCTTGCCCCGACGTACGCGCCAGACGTCAACAAGCGCATGATCGGCGCGGCGATCGGCGGCGTGCTTGTCGACCCGGCGCACAACCTGCACTACGTCGAGGGCACCGGATTTTGGGCGGGCGTCATGGCGATGGCGATGGTCGGAATCGGGCGTGCGTTCGAGATCGAAGCCGAGCTGGAAACATATCTAAGTCCCAACGGCGCGAGGATCTTTCATGAGATGCAGACCGCGTCGATCGTCAACGTGCTCGGCCAATATCCCGGTTTGACGTGGCAGGACCTGGTTAGTCGCGAATACCCGACTCCCGAGAGCCTGCCGCTGTATGTCCAATGCGCCAACAAGCTGATCATGGGTACGTCCGGTACGCCGACGATCCCGCTATTCATCGGCCAGGGCGCCAACGGTGAGCTCGAGGGCACACCGGGCGACCACGAAGGGATCGGCGCCGGTGACGGTGTGATGATCGCCGGCGACGTGCGCACGCTTGCCCGCGACTACTGTGCAAAGGGTACGACGGTCTACTACGAGCAGTACGACGCGCTCAGCCACATTTGGAGCGTCCCGATCTGGTTGTTGAACTCGATCGCCTGGATCAAGCAGCGCTTCACGGGCCTGCCGGCGCCGGAGAACTGTTCGTTGATCCCGGACGGCAACCCGCTCACGCCAATCCCGACGCAGAAGCCGGGTTAGCGCTTCAACATTCGTTTGAGAACCGGCAACGCCAACGGCGTCGGTACGAACCGGGTCGATCCCAACGCCAACTTCACGTGGGGTCCGCCCGGGACCACCGAGGCGTGACCATGCTCGGCGGCTTTCAGCGCGTCGGCGACCACCCGCTCGGCGGAAACGTGGGTGAATCCGGGCAGCTTGTCCACCAGGTCTTGGGCGTCATTGGTGGCCTGGAACTCCGTCGGCACCGGGCCGGGGCAGACGGCGGTGACCGTCACACCGTTGTCGGCGACTTCGGCGTTGACCGCCTCCGACAGCCACAGCACGTACGCCTTGGACGCGGCGTAGTTGGCGTTGTACGGGGCCGGCTGAAATCCCGACACCGACGACAGGTTGATGATCGCGCCGCGGCGCCGCTCAACCATGCCCGGCAGGTAGCGCAGCATCAGGTCGGCGACCGCCTCGACGTCGACGCGCAGCATCTGTAGTTCCTTGTCGCGGCCTTCGGCGCCGAACTTCGTGTAGATGCCCAGCCCCGCATTGTTGACCAGAATGTCGACGTGGACGCCCAGCTCGTCGATGCGGGCTTCCAGCCGGTCCCGGTCGGCCGGCACCGCGAGATCGGTGCCCACCGCGACGGCGTGCTTGTCGCCGCCCAGTTCAGCGCACAGGCTTTGCAGTCGGTCCTCGCGGCGGGCGGTGACGACGACGCGGTAGCCGCGGGCCACGAGTTGACGGGCGAATTGCTCGCCGATGCCCGAAGATGCGCCGGTGACGACGGCGATTGAGTCGGGTGATGGTGGTGGAAGAGTCATGTAGGACGAGCCTACTCACATGCCGAAGTGCGTGCGCTGCACGGCCGCCACGGCATCGGGTGGTCCGCTCACTTCGACTCGCGCCGCGGCTTGGCGGCCAAAGATGTAGAGCAGGAGTTCACCCGGCGGACCGCTGAGTCGAGCCGTCGGTCCGCCTGTTCGAGCCATGTCCCGCTCGTTGGTTCCCGCCCACTCAACCTCGAGCCCGCAACCGTGCAGCCGCCGGCTTAAGTAGTGGCTGCTGCGGCGAACATTCCGCCACAGGGCCGCATTCATCTGAGGAGTCAGGTTTCGGGATTCTCGTCTATTGGCTCGGCGGACGTCCTCATGATGAACAAAGAACTCGTTGAGGTTCGCCAGAGACCGGACCCACCCTAAGCGGAAGAGGCCGACAGGCGGGCCGGACCGGATCCGCGAGACCAGCCAGGTGAAGTCCTCGCTCTTAGCCAGCCTGACCCTGCGCTGCTCCGCGAACCGTTGGAAGGGGCCGGGCAGGACGAGGCAGGGCCCCGCAACGAGATCGCGTTCTCGCAACACGAGATGGGCAGCGAGGTCATGAGCAGCCCAGCCTTCGAGCAGGGTCGGAACCGACGGGCCGAGCTCATCGAAGAGGTCACAGAGGGCAAGGCGTTCCTGCGTGTCTAGCGGAACCATGAACGCTTCGGCGTCGGAGGCCGACGAGACACATAGGGCCACGGTTGATTTCGCTCCGGGACAGAGCTGGCTCGCGCCTGCTTGAGCTGGGTCCGCAGCTGTTGGCGTAACTCGTGCAGGTCCGGATCGGTCCACCGGTTGCTCGACTCCGTCGGATCGGCGGTGAGGTCATACAACTCCCACTGGTCGTCGAGTGGGCTCGTACGATATGACTCTCCGCCAAGCCCATTGGCCGCGAGGTGGCGGACACCCGGTTCGGTCCAGGTTGCCGGATCGTCGAAGGTGCGCACCAGCTTCCACAGGTGGCCCTCGCCGCCGGCACCGTCGTCGACGCGGACCACCAAGCCCTCGAAGTTCGACGCGACGTGTGCGGGCACCCGGATACGCAGCGGCGCAGGCGGATTCATCGTCCGCTTCAACCGCCGCGCCAGACCCGAGGCGCCGGTGTCGCCCTCGAGCATGTTGTCGCGGGTCAGCAGGTAGACGGCGCGGGTGTCGTCGGCCGGCGCCCCGTCTACGACCGGCATCAGGTCCCGGCCCGGCAGCGGGTGCACCTCGGAGAATGACCCGGCCAGCTTGGCGGCCGCGGCCTCAACGTCGACACCGGCCGCCCCCAGCAGGGTCGGCACCAGGTCGACATGCGACGTCGGCGCCGTGACCGTCCGCGGTGACGTCGCACCTTCGCCGATCCGGGCGATCACGAACGGCACCCGGGTGGCCTCGTCGTAAAGGTTGAACCACTTCTGGTGCAGCCCGCCGTGCGCCCCGAGCAGATCGCCGTGATCGGAGGTGCGCACCAGCACCGCGTTGTCGGATCCGCCTTCGGTGACCGCCCGTCGGACCCGGTCGATCGGCCCGTCCACCTCGGCGTGCAGCCGGTAGTAAAGATCGCGGTAGCGCTGCGCGTTGCGGCGGTAGGTCCGACCGATCGCCGGCGCCGGGCCGTAGCCGGTGAAGTACGCCTCCCGGAACGCGATCTGCGCCGCCGGCTTGGTCGCCAAATCCTCGTCGGCAGTCGGCGCCGCGGGCACGTGCGGCGGGTCCAGCCGTGACGGCTGCAACGGGTTGCCGCGCACCCAAGTCGGAAACAACACGATGTCGTGCGGGTTGACGAAGCTGGCCACCAACAGGAATGGCCGCTGCGCGTCCGCCTCGCCGGCACGGCGGCGCGCATAGCGGTCGACGAGCCACCCGACAACGCGGTCGGCGATCAACGGATCGCGACGAACGCCGGCATCGGCCAGCCGTGCGCCGTGCGGCTCGGGACCGACCCATCCCGAGAAGCCAAACGGCGCAAGGGGATCGGCGTCGAGATAACGTAGCACCGCGACAGGGTCGACGACACCGTCGTCGTCATTGGTCGCTAGCACTTGCCCGTCGGCGTCGCGCAGATCGGCGTGCGAAATGTGCCATTTGCCGTCGTAGTGGGTGTCGTAACCCGCCGCGCGGAACCAATTGCCCAGCGTGGGCACCTCACCTTGGCGCAGCCAGCGCATCCGTGAGTCGTACGCCGTCTTGCCGATGCCGTCGGTCTGGGTGACGCCGTGCAGGTCGGGATAGTGCCCCGTGAAAATCGTTGGGCGGCTGGGCACGCAGGCCAGAGAGCCGGTGTAGTGGCGTGCAAAGCTGACGCCGTGCTCGTCGAACCACTTCCGGCCGGATAGCGTCCGGTTACGCCACGCGAGCACCTTGCCTGACTCGTACGGCGGAATTGCGCGTTCCTCGTCGGTCATCAGGATGATGATGTCGGGGCGATCAGACACGAGGCTTCTCCACTCGATTGGCGAGCCCGGCGAGCATGACGTCGGACTGTCGCACCTGGACGCGGCACATCGCGCGTTCGGCGAGCTTTTGCATTGCGTGCGGCCCGATTTCGACCGTGCTGGTCAGTGTCACGACGGTGTCGCCGCCGTGGATCCGCCGTAGCGTCCACCGGTTATTGAACCGGCGCAGCCGCTTGGGCAGGCCTTCGACGTCGTACGCGAGTGCCCACGTCGGGTCGAATTCGGTGATCCGCTCCACCAGTGCATTGCGACCGATCTGGACTCGCCGAGTGGTGCCGACGGACTCGCCGTCGTGATTGAGGATGCAGGAGTGATCGATGTTGTCCGCCCACGAACTGATCGAGCCGAAGTCGGCAAGGACGTCCCAGACTTCCGTCGGTTCGGCCAGCACGGTACGGCTGCGGGCAATCTCGGCCACCGCATCACCGTACGCGGCGGGAAGCTCCGTTGTGCGGCGATGCCGTTAGGCCGGTCTCCGGGCGTCGTTTCTAGCGGCTGACACGATGCGAGCAACGAGCTTGCCGCCACGGATGACCTCAATTGTCTGGCCTGCCGCAACCTTATCGAAGTACCGCCCGGCGCGCGTTCGTAGTTCATCAAGCTCGATGGGCCGACCGGCGTCCGCCGGGACCGGCGCGACCCGCGAATCACTGGTCGACACGATCCGCGCAATCATCTTGCCGCCACGCACGACATATATTGTCTCGCCGGCGGCAACCCTGTCGAAGCACTGTCCGGCGCGCGTTCGCAACTCGTCTAGTCCGACCCACCCACCGGCGTCCGGTGCCGCGACTTTGACAGATCGCGCCGGGATCGGCGCCACCCTCCAGTCACCGACCGGCACGATCCGGGCCACCAGCTTGCCGCGACGCACGACATCGATCGTCTCCCCGGCGGCAACCCGCCCGAGATACGTACACGCGTTACTCCGGAGTTGGCCCAGGCCAATCACTTCCGGCATTTCGCTCAGCCGGCCGGCGCCAGCATATCCTTCCATCCGTCGTCTCCTGTTTTACTCGAATTGTCGACCGCGTACTTCAAACCGTTGGGCCCCGCCAGTTCACCGCTCTGCGGACTGTAGACGGCCGTGGCAGGCCCGCTGGGAACGTAGACGCAGGGATTGGGTTGTTGCCCATTGCATTCCACATTGCCCGAACCCGGCCGCTGCAGCGGATCGCTGATGGGCGGCGGCGTCCCTGTCACCCGGTCGGAAGGCGCCGGGTTGAGGCCAGTGTTGATCGACGGTGCGGGTATCACGTGGCCGGGATCCACCGGTTGATCGCATCGCGCCCCGGGCGCCGGACAGTTGCGGATCTGGTTGGGGTCGCCGTACCACGGGTTGGTGCCCAGCGGTTCATACGGTTTGTTGCTGCGGCATTCCCGTGGCGTCGCTGCGCGTTTACCGGGGACATCGACACACGGATAGTTGCGTGCCCCGCGCACTGCGTTGGCGGGAGCGTCCTGCGGGATCTTGCAATACGTTCCGGATGGCATCGGCGCCAGGCTGGTATCCGCCGGAGACCGCCACTGAGATGCCGGGACAAAGCCGGTCAGACACGGCGGGGGCTGGTTGATCGTCAGCGCGGTGTCAAGCGCGGCGTAGCCCGGGAACGCCGCCGTTACCGCCTGGCCTTCCGCGCCGCCCTGCGGATAGGCCACCAGCAGTTGCTCGACGCCCTTGTGGTAGCGCTTGAGCATCTCCAGCACGATCTCGAGATTCGCCAGTGTCTGCGGCAGCGTCTCGCGGACGTCGCTGAACACCTCGTTGACCTGGTCGGCGGTCGGCGCCCCTT
>NZ_DATFZD010000403.1:0-27800 GCF_035314665.1 Mycobacterium sp.
CGGCATCGCCGAACACCGCTCCAGCGTGACCAACGTGCTGGTCGCCGAGGCGCTGGCCTACGGCGATATGGGGCTGGCCCTGCCGATCCTGGCCCCGGCAGGCGTCGCCGCCGCGCTGACCCATTGGGGCAGCGCCGACCAGCAGGCCACCTACCTCAATGAGTTCGCCGGTGAGAACGTCCCGCAGGCCTGCCTGGCCATTACCGAACCGCAGCCATTGTTCGACCCCACAGCGCTGAAGACCACAGCAGTGCGCACGCCCAGCGGCTACCGACTCGACGGAGTCAAGTCGCTGGTGCCGGCCGCCGCCGACGCCGAATTGTTCATCGTCGCGGCCCAACTCAACGGCAAGCCCGCATTGTTCATCGTCGAGTCGTCGAGCAACGGCCTGACCGTCAAACCCGACCCGAGTATGGGCATCCGTGCCGCGGCACTGGGCCGGGTAGAGCTGGACAACGTGTCGGTGCCGCTGAGCGCGCGGCTGGGCCAGGACGCTAGCGGGGAAGGAGCCGCCGACGACGACTATTCCGAAGCCATCGCGCTGTCTCGGCTGGGCTGGGCGGCGCTGGCGGTCGGGACATCCCATGCGGTGCTCGACTACGTCATCCCCTATGTGAAGGAGCGCGAAGCCTTCGGCGAGCCCATTGCTCACCGGCAGTCGGTTGCGTTCATGTGCGCCAACATCGCCATCGAGCTCGACGGACTGCGCCTGATCACCTGGCGCGGCGCGGCCCGCGCCGAACAAGGCCTGCCGTTCGCCCGCGAGGCGGCACTGGCCAAGCGGCTCGGCGCCGACAAGGGCATGCAGATCGGCCTGGACGGCGTGCAACTGCTCGGCGGGCACGGCTATACGAAGGAGCACCCCGTCGAGCGCTGGTATCGCGACCTGCGGGCTATCGGTATAGCTGAAGGCGTCGTAGTTATCTAGCCGTCATCTAAGTCGTCATCCAGTTCACAACCGAAAGACCAATCATGGCAATCAATTTGGAACTGCCCCGCAAGCTGCACGCGGTGATCGACAAGGCGCACCAGGCCGGCGCGGAGATGATGCGCCCGATCGCCCGCAAATACGACGTGAACGAGCACGCCTACCCGGTCGAGCTCGACACCTTGGCCGAACTCTTCGCCGGAGCTGTCGCATCCAACACGTTGGACATGGCCGGAGCCGATGGGCTTCGTGCCAGCGAAAGCATCGAAGAAAACCGCAACGGCGGCAACATGGCGGCGGTGCTGCAGGCTCTGGAGGCAAGTTGGGGCGATGCGGCGATGCTGCTGTCGATCCCCTACCAAGGCCTGGGCAACGCGGCAGTCTCTGCGGTGGCCAGCGACGAACAGCTGGAGCGTCTCGGCAAGGTCTGGGCGGCGATGGCGATCACCGAACCAGGCTTCGGGTCCGACTCCGCGGCGGTGTCCACCACCGCCAAGCTGGATGGCAACGAATACGTGATCAACGGCGAAAAGATTTTCGTCACCGCCGGTTCGCGGGCCACGCACATCGTGGTGTGGGCGACGCTGGACAAGTCCAAGGGCCGCCCGGCGATCAAGTCGTTCATCGTGCCGCGCGAACACTCCGGTGTCACCGTCGAGCGGCTCGAGAACAAGCTCGGAATCAAGGGCTCCGACACGGCCGTCATCCGGTTCGAAAACGCCCGCATCCCCAAAGACAACCTGCTGGGTAACCCGGAAATCGAACCCGGCAAGGGGTTCGCCGGGGTGATGGAGACCTTCGACAACACCCGCCCGGTCGTGGCGGCCATGGCCGTCGGAATCGCCCGCGCCACACTGGAAGAGCTGCGCAAGATCCTGACCTTCGCGGGCGTGCAGATCTCCTACGACAAACCGTCGCACGCGCAAAGCGCCGCCGCGGCCGAGTTTTTGCGGATGGAGGCCGACTGGGAGGCCGCCTACCAGCTGACGCTGCGTTCGGCATGGCAGGCCGACAATAAGATCCCCAACTCCAAGGAAGCGTCGATGGCCAAGGCGAAAGCCGGACGCGTGGGCAGCGACATCACCCTCAAGGCCGTCGAATTAGCCGGCACCGCAGGCTATTCCGAGGAAGCGCTGCTGGAGAAGTGGGCGCGTGACTCGAAGATCATGGACATCTTCGAAGGGACCCAGCAGATTCAGCAGCTGGTGGTCGCCCGCCGGCTGCTGGGGCTGTCGTCGTCCGAACTCAAGTAGCCGTCACGGCGAGCAGACCCGGCTTCTTCGGCGACGATGCAAGTGTCAGCACCTCAGCGAAGCCGGCGCACAGGCACTTCGCGAAAATTCCGGGTTCGGAGACGGCAGCGGTGTCCAGGTTGGCACCGACAGAGCAGAGCCCCCGATAGGTGTGCAACGTGATCATCGCGGCACACCCTGGCAGCGGCGCGAAGGGATAGATGCGCTCAATTTGCGCCCCGGCGAGATAGAGGTCGCCGTCAAGCCCGGGAACATTGCTTGCCTGCAAGTCGTTTCCTGCTGTCGCTGCACCGGCAACTCGGACAAGAGCCGAACCCGGTAGTCGGGCCATCAGGGGAGCGACAAGGCCGGCACTTTCGAGTGCCGGTTCGTGACGCGCTTTCCCTACAAGCTGTTTGATGACTTCAATGCGCGCGGCAGGGTCGACAATTCCCACCGGAGCTACGAGACGAGCTGGGGCGAAGCGATTGCCCCCCGCGCTGTCGTCGTCCCGGCGTATCGAAACGGGAACTGACACCGGCATCGTCGCGGCGCCATCTAGTGGGACGTCGAGCTCATCATGATAGAGGCGAAAACCGGCGAGCAGGGCGGCCAGAAACGCGTCGTTGACCGAGCCGCCGACACGCTTACCAGCCGAACGCAGATCGGCGAGGTCCAAGTCGAGCGCGACGAACTGCCACGAACCCCCGCGGGCGGAAAGCAGCGGCAATCCCGGCACTGCCGGAGGCGATAGCACCCGTCGAGCGGACTTGACGTACTGAATCAGTCCATAGGCTGACCGGAGCGGATCACGAAAACCTTTGCTAGCCAGAGCGGCTACAGCACTGATCACTGCCGGCACCGCGCCAAGGTCATGCTCGAGTTGCCCCACCGCGAAGTCTGCCAGACCCGCTCCCGACGCCACTGCCACCGCGGGTTGGGGCTTGTTGGCTTGGTGCGCCCGCTGCCGAGAGTGCAACTGCGACAATAACTGCCTCAGCCCCAGGCCGTCGGTCAGCGCGTGGTGAAGTTTAAGTAGATAGGCCGCCTTTCCGTCGGGGAGACCTTCCACGAGCATCGCTTCCCACAGCGGCCGAGTGCGGTCGAAGGGTGTCATCGTTAGTTGCGCAGCGGTCGTCAATAGGTCTTGCCATCCATTGTCACCACCGAGGCGGCATCGACGCAGGTGATAGCGCAGATCAAACTCCTGATCTCTGACCCAGATCGGCGTCCCCATAAATCCGAGGGGCTCGGCTACTCGGTCACAAAGCCGGGGCACCATCCGACTCGCCCATTCATGGGCGTCCGTTAGCCGGTTCCAGTCGGGCTCTGTATCAAGGATTTCCACCGCCATCATGGCGGATCGCATTGCCCGGTCCGAGTCCGCGCGCCACATCAACGTTTCGAGTGGCGAAAGATTTTCAGAGGTCCCCCACTCCAGTGGGATGGCGTTGTCCACGTTTCACGATCCCTTCCCCGATTTTTTAGTCAAGCGTGCCCCCACGGCTTCCCGGGGTGAACGTGACCGGTATCGATGTCAGCTCGTTTGAGAAGTTCGACGTGAGGCGAGTGATCGGCCCTGCGATTTGCATGTCTGGCACCCGTCGCATCAACTCCTCAAACAGCACCCGCAATTCAAGCCGCGCTAGTGCATTACCGAGGCAGAAGTGCGCCCCGCCGCCGCCGAACGCCTGATGCGGTGGCTTCTGCCTTGCTACGTCGAAACTTTCGGGGTTATCGATCGCCGCGGGGTCACGGGACCCGGCAGAGTACCACATCGCGACACGTTCGCCCTCACGGATCGGATGTCCGCCCACCTCGGTGTCATGCTGCGCAACACGAGTGAAGTAGATGACCGGTGTTACCCACCGCAGCATCTCTTCGACGGCCATCGGAATGGCGTCCGGATTGTTGACCAGCTTTTGACGTTCGCCGTCGTTCTCGATCAACGCGCGCATGCCGCCGGAGGTGGTGTTTCGTGTGGTGTCGTTCCCGGCGAACATCAGCAGGGCAAAGAAGAAGGTGACCTCGGCCTCGCTGAGGCTCTCGCCGTCAACCTCCGCGGCGATCATGCGAGACACCAGGTCGTCTCCAGGATTAGTTTTTCGCTCGGCAGTAATCCCGTTCATGTACCCACCGATTTCGAGCATTGCGCCCATACCCAACTGCGGGTCGGCGGTCGCGGCCGCTCGCGATAGCGTGTTGGTCCATTCGAAGAGTTGACGGCGGTCTTCCTGTGGCACGCCGAGCATGTCGGCGATCACCCGCAAGGGCAACTCGACGGCGATGTCGTCGACGAAGTCGCACTGGCCCTTTTCGATCACGTCATCGATCAGAGCCGTGACGGTGTCACGGATGGCGGGCTCTTTCTGACGGATCAGCTTGGGCGTGAAAACAGCCTGCACGACGTTACGTTGTTTCGTGTGGTTAGGCGGGTCCATGCCGAGTATGACCTGTCCCAGTACCTCCGGAGGCACTGCACCCTGAGAGGTCGCAAACACTCCGCCGCGAGCAGACGAGAACGTTGCGGGGTTCCGGCTGATGGCCGCGATATCGGCGGCTTTCGTGAAGGACCAGAATCCGGGCTCGTCTCCCGTGAGGGCATTCCAGTGTGGGCTGGCCTCCGAGCGCAGCCGCGCAAACAGCGGATATGGTGGGCCGTCCTCGAAGTACGACAGGTCAGTTAGATCTACCTTGGACAGGTCGATATCGGCAAAATTCAATGTTGCCATCGCGATTCCTTTCGTGGCGTTTCGTCAGTGCTGTTGCTGTTCTGCGCTTTTCAGCGAGTGATAAGAGGTCTTGTGTTCGCCCAGCCCGGGCGAAGTGCAGAACGGCCGGCTTCCTTGGCGAGCATGACCGTGACGATGCGTCGCGCGCGCAATGCGGCGGCGTCGGCCTGGAATTCCACCCCGGATCGCCAGCCTTCGTAGCCGGTGTGGGCTGCTACTTTTTCCAGGATCTCTTTGTCCCGATCGACAAGCTTGCCGACAAAGGATTGCAACGTGGTCGCAACGGTCTCGTTGGCGGGGGCGTAGTTGTACGCGCCGTACATGAAGATGCGTGTCGCCGTGTCGCTTTCGGGAGTGATCGCATGCGTGCGGACATTCGAGTAGGTATTGCCGTCGGCCTCCAACTCCCACCGTTGAATGTGCATCGCAGGCGAAGCGAAGGTTCCTTTTTCCCGCCGCGTATACAAGCCCGCAGGATTCAGCCCGGTTGCCTCGGCCTCCCATTCCGCGAGCGGCGCCTCGGACAGCACTCGGGTGTAGGAAACGGTTGTCTCGGTGACCTCGATCTGGTTGAAGGCCGGCAGCCGCTCCATTCCCGGCGGTACGTCGTCACGATAAACGATGGGAGCATAGGAAAAGTCGAGATAGTGCTCGTGCACCATGAGATAGTTGGCTTTCACCCGCCAGGCGTCGCTGAATGTCGACCATCCCGGCTCGTTCAGCCACGGAGCTCGCGGCGGACGACTGCCGGCGGCGGCCGCTGGTGGGCCGGGCCAGATCCAAATGAAGGGCGGCTCCTCCAAAACCGGGAACGCCCGCACACTCATCCCTGTTGGGACATAAGACTGCGTCGGAACGCGGACGCACCGACCGTCCGCTGTATACGCGCAACCGTGGTATCCGCACATCAACAGATCACCGTCAACACGACCGTCCGACAGCGGAAACCCACGGTGGGCGCAGCGGTCCTCGAACGCTGCTGCCTGGCCATCCCGTGACCGCCAGAGCACGATATCGCGGCCCAACAGTCGGCGGCCCAGAGGTGCGTCACCCAGCTCGTCGCAGGTGGCGGCAACATACCAGCACTTTGTCGGGTAATTCGTGTTCATAGGTCTAACACCAACTTCTCGCTGCAGGAACGGGATACACACGTCAGAATCCTGTTCCCAGACGCGCGTTCGGCATCGGTCAGTACGGAGTCGCGATGATCAGGAGTGCCCTCCAAAACGGTCGCCTCGCAGGTACCACAGATCCCTTCTAGGCAGGACGACAGAATCGGTATGTTCGCATCCTCCAACGCCTCCAGGATCGACGCATCTTCAGGCACGTCCACGGCCACACCCGAGCGCTGACACACCACCTGGAAGGTGTCCAACGCTTGGCCGCCGGCGTCCGCAGCAGGTGCCTTTGCCGCGAAGCGCTCGATGTGCAGACTGCCTTCTGGCCAGTGTCCGCTGTGCTCTTCTACCGCGGCCAGCAGCGGCTCGGGCCCGCAGCAGAAGACCAACGTGTCTTCCAGGGGCTCTTTAAGGGCAGCCGCGAGATCGAAGAACGTGCCGTTCTCCTCGTCAGACCACACCGTGACCCGTTCGCCATGGATGCCGGACAGCTCCCCTTCGAATGCCATTGTTGTCCGTTTGCGGCCCAGGTAGAGCAGTGTCCAGTCGCTGCCCGCCCGGTTCGCGGCTTCGACCATCGACATGATTGGCGTGATTCCGATGCCACCGGCGATGAACAGATATCGCGGCGAGTCGACGAGCGGAAAATGATTGCGCGGCCCCCGAACCCGCACACTGCTGCCTTCTTCAAGGTTCTCATGAACATGACGGGAGCCACCGCGGCTCCGCGGGTCGAGCAGGACACCAATGCGCCATGTTGTGGCATCGCGTGGATCACCGCACAGGGAATACTGGCGAACCAACCCCTCTTCGAGCAGTAGGTCGATATGGGCCCCCGGCTCCCACGCCGGCAGATCATCGCCCTGCGGATGTTGCAGTTCCAGCGCCACCACACCGTCCGCTGCCACATGTCGCCGATGCACGACCAGGTCGGTGGTGAACTCAAGCACCTGCGCGGCCGATGACGCAGGCGATGGTACCTGAGCGGTAGTCATCAGTTCGAGCTCCTTTCTGGGCTGACAAGCGCAGCTAGTTCAGCCAGTTCAAGGCGAAAATCGTTTATCAAATCCCATGCGTCCGGCAATGTTTGAGCGTCTCCGACTATCCCGATATCAAGGCCGCTCTCGTAGCTGACGACAGTGATGTTGAGTGCGAAACCGTCAAAGACGACACTCATCGGGTAGTGCGCCAAGAGCGGAATGCCATAGCATCCCAATTTCACGGGCGACCCTGGCACGTTCGAGATGATCAGGTTCACCGGTGGACGAACGAAGCGCGAAGAAACAAGTTCCATCAACCCGCGAGCGGCGATGCCGAATATCGGTATTGGGATTGGATCGTTCACATCACTCATGAGCGTCGGGGGAGCCTTGCGCGATCGCTGTTTGGCAAGGTCGAGCTTCTCGTGTGCGAACGCGAGTCGCTCATCTGCATCGGACAAGTGGGTAGGAATTGGAGCGATCACTGAGGTAATCGCGTTTCCGTAGCGGTCTTGCGCTTCTGGCAATCTGGTCGATACCGGAATGTATGCGACAAGCGGGTCCGCCGGCAGATCATCGGTCGCGGTCAACCTCCGCCTTAGGGCACCGGCACACAGCCCGATCACGACGTCGTTGACGGTTATGCCCAGCGCGTTCTTTATTGTCTTGACGTCGCTCAAAGGCAAAGTGCCAAACGCCACTGAGCGGCCCGCCGAAAGCTTGGCGTTGAAGCGCGTTCGGGGTGCCTCCAGGCGTTGGGCTCCCAGGTCGCCTCTGGCGATTTGCGAAATCGTATGTACGCCAGGCAGCGACCTCAAGACCGGGACTTGATCCAAGTTCGCGAGCGCACCGGGGGTGGAACGCAAGCTTCGGAGGCGGTGGAGTGGCATGGCCGCAATTCCACGGCCCGCGAGCACCGCCCGGTTGGGAGGAACCGCCGGCTGATTGTCGGTGGGCGCGATCGGAGAGTTCTCGTCGGGCGAGTCAAGAAGGGTGCTAAAGATCTCTCCCGCCGCGATCCCGTCCACCGCAGGGTGATGCAGGGTCATGACGACCGCGGTTCGGCCCTTCAGACCGTGGAATACTTGTAACTTCCATAGCGGCTTATCCCGATCGAGTGGCGTCGACAGCGTCTTGGCCACCTCGGCGCCGAGCGTCGTCTCGTCGGCAGGTGCGGCGAGAGTTTTCTCGGAGACATGATCTTCGAGTTTGACGTCTATGTCGACGAACACTGGCCGGTCGAGGCTCAAGGGAACCGTCACCAGCTTCCACCGCAGGGGCGGACATAAGTCCATTCGCTCGGCCAGCCGTTGGCGCATTGTCGCCGCTGTGATCGGCTTTCGGTTGCCGGTCTGATAGATCGCTAGTCCGCAGTAGTGCGAGCCGGCGTTCTTATGCTCAGCCGCTAAGAACTGCGCATCGAGACGCGAAAGGCGACGCATCAGAAAACCCGCCGCATCAACTTCATTGCTCTCTGGGTATAAGGCGGGTAAACAACTTTCAGGTCGGGCCTTGCCCGCTTTGCCAGAACGCTTCTGCGGTGGCTCATCGCTTCGAACCCCCACCGGCCGTGGTAGGCACCCATTCCGCTCGCGCCGACGCCGCCGAAGGGTAGCTGCGGCACCATGCAATGCATGGCCACGTGGTTGACTACTACACCGCCGGATGGGACGCGATCGACGAGCGCCTGCGCGACAACTCTAGATGCGGTAAATAGGTATAAGGCAAGGGGTTTCGCCCCACCGTTGACGAAGTCGGCAGCGGAATCGAGCGAATCGACCGTCAGCACGGGCAAGATAGGACCAAAAATCTCGTGTGCCATCACCGGGTCCGACTGCGATGGGTTGACGATCACGGTGGGTTCAATACGCATTGCAGAGCTGTCGAATCGGCCCCCGGTGACTACCTCGCCGTCAGTAGTGCTGATTAGCGAGGCCAGTCGATCGAACTGACTTCGATTGACAATTCGCATCGACGGATCCTTTTCCGCTGAACGGAATTCACGCACGTTCGCAACGATCTTGTGGATGAGTTCATCGGCCACGGCGTCTTCGGCCAGGACATAGTCCGGCGCGATGCACGTTTGCCCGGAGTTGATCAGTTTCACCCAGGCGATGCGCCGCGCCGCGACGTCGATATCGGCATCAGCTGCGACGATGACTGGGCTCTTGCCGCCAAGTTCGAGAGTGACCGGCGTTAGCGTCGGTGCGGCGGCGGCCATGATCTTCTTGCCGACTTCGGTGCCACCGGTGAACAACACATGGTCAAAGCCCTGGGCGAGCAAAGCCTGTGTGACTTGCGCGTCACCTTCGACGACGCGTACCGCGGTCGGATCCAGATACTGAGGAATCAGCCGCGCTAGTAGGGCCGAGGTTGCCGGCGCTAGCTCGGAGGGTTTTATCACCGCGCAGTTTCCGGCGGCCACAGCCGCCACGAGCGGCGCCAGACTTAGGTACACCGGGTAATTCCACGGCCCGATCACCAAGATCACGCCGAGTGGGTCGTATTGGATCCAGCCTCGACCCGGTAGTTGGCTCAGTGGAAGTGAAACCCGGCTGCGGCGCATCCAGCTCTTTAGGTGCTTGCGGGCGTACGTCGCTTCGGCCTTAGTCGACGCGATGTCACCGAGCCACGCGTCGACCGGCGAGCGACCTAAATCCTCTGCTAGAGCGACGGTTATCTCCCCCTCCTGCTCTTCGCATAACCGCTCAAGTCCACGCAGCTGCTCGAGGCGCCATGACAGCCCGCGGGTACGACCGCTGCCGAACACACTGCGAAGGTTCCCGAGCAGCGAGGTAGCGTCCAACGACTCTATTTGGCTTCGCAATTCAAATCTCCGGCGCGGGGATGGCCCCAGTAAGGACCGCTCCCATTGCGCCTCCGTCGACGACAAGCGCGTGCCCGTTGATCCAGCGCGCAGCATCGGAGGCAAGAAACACGATCGTGCCTGCGATGTCGTCCGGCGTTGCATGGCGCCCGAGTAAGGCCTTCAGGCCATCGAGCGTGTCTTTGCCCATAGTGTTTTCGAAGTCGACCAGGATCGGCGTCTCCACCGGCCCGGGCAATACTGCGTTGATGCGAAACCCGTTATGCGCAGCCAACAGAGCCATCGACATTGCGTACACGGTGGTGGCTTCCTTCGAGAAGTTGTAGGCGTTGCCCTGTTGGGGATGCGCCTTGAACCAGGCCATACCCTCCTCGAAGGTCTTCGTCGCCAACAGTTCGCCGATCGCATCAAGCCGCGCGGGCCAACCAAAGCCCGCCGTCGACGACACAATCGTCACCGTCCCTCCGGGCTTGAGGCGATCGAACATCGACTCCGCTAACTGCCGCACAGCCAGTGTGTTGACTGCCAGCACCACATCGCCGGGAGCCGTCCCGGGAACCCCGGCCACGTTCATCAGCCCCTCGAACTGTCCGCCGAGTTGCTCGACGGCGGCGTCGATACTGCAAGGATTCGACAAGTCAACTTCGATGTGGCGGGTGACCGCCGCTGCTGGGCTGTTGCGGTCCAACGAGTAGACCTCGGCTCCGGCTGCTAGCAGTTGTTCAGCCAGAGCGTGGCCGATCCCAGATGCTGCGCCCGTGACGACATAACGCCGCCCAGTGAACTCAGACATGCGTACTCCCTTTTGTGTAACGGTCGATGAGGACTCGTTTGATGAGCTTTCCGGTTGCCGATCTCGGCAATTCAGTGACGAAATCCACGGATTTCGGTGCCTTATAGTGCGCGATGCGATCCCGTACATAGCCGATGATCTCGGCCGCGACTTCGTCGGAAGGCGTGACGCCCTCACGCAGTTGAACGACAGCCTTGACCTGCTCGCCCATCTCGGCGTCCGGCACACCGATCACCGCGACATCAAAGATCTTCGGATGAAGAGCCAGCGCGTTCTCGACCTCTTGGGGGTAGATATTGACCCCACCGGAGATGATCATGAATCCTTTGCGGTCTGTCAGGAACAAATAGTCGTCGTCGTCGAGGTAACCGACATCTCCGACGGTGCACCAGTTGTCATGCGTGGGATGTCTTGAGGCGGCTGTCTTTTCCGGATCGTTGTGATACTCAAACGGAGCCACGTCGCGTTCGAAGTAGATGGTGCCGATCTCGCCGGCGGGAAGCTCCTTGCCGTCCTCGTCGCAGATGTGCAGCACGCCCATCGCGGCTCTGCCGACCGATCCCCGTTTGGCCTGCCATTCACTCGTGGTGATCACTGTGGTGCCATGCTGCTCGGTGGCGCCATAATACTCGGCGAGGATGGGACCCCACCACGCGATCATCGCGTCCTTCACGTCGGGAGGGCACGGCGCGGCCGCGTGCACCGCCAGCCGCAGGGAGGACACGTCATAGGCGGTGCGGGTCGGGTCGGGCAACTGCAGCATCCGCACGAACATCGTCGGCACCATCTGGGTCACCGTGACCCGGAACCGTTCGATCGCGGCCAGCGCCTCCTCGGCGTCGAACCGCTCCATCAACACCACTGTTCCGCCCAAGGCCTGGACCGAGGCGCACCATTTCAGCGGGGCTGTGTGATAGATGGGTGCCGGCGATAGGTAGACGGAGTCCTCAGTCACCTTGAACACGCCTTTGAGCAAGGCGACCAACGGATCACCCGGTTCGTCGATCTGGCCCGGCACCAAGCGCGGCTTGATCCCTTTGGGTCGGCCGGTGGTGCCCGACGAATAAAGCATCTCGGAACCGCGAGGCTGGTCGACCAATCGCGGTCCCGCGTTCGCCAACAACTCGGGGTACGGATGGTAGCCCGCGACCTCCCCGCCGAAGGCGTACCAGTGCTCAACCTCAGGAACCAAAGACACAACGGGTTCAGCCACCTTGCGCACCCCGGCCGAGGCAATCACGACTCGAGCGGCGCTGTCGCCCAGGATGTATGCGGCTTCCTCTGGTGCCAAATGCCAATTCACAAAGGTGACATAGAGGCCGGAACGCATTGCCGCCCAATACACCTCGAAAGCCTCGGCCGAGTTATCCGAAATTAGCGCGATCACATCGCCAGGGCGCAGACCCAACGCGTGCAGCGCCGATGCCAGGCGCGCGGAATTGTCGTCGAGCGTGCGGTAAGTCAGGGCTTTGCCCGTGCCCGCCATGACGACGGCCGGACGATTCGGGGCGGATGCCGCATATGTTCCCGGATACATGTGCGTACTGGGTGATCAGGCCGAAGCCGGGATCGGCTCGTTGCGATGGCTAACGGCGTCACGGGCGCTGCGAGCATGTGTTCGGGGACGGCGAAAATGAGCCGCGGTATTCACTGCGGTGAGAGTGACCGGGATAAGTAGCGGTAACAAAATAACTACCAGCATCACTACTAAAGTGGCGATATCGCCCAGCATTGTTTTACTCCTTCTCCGCAACGCGGATAATGTTGGCTTACAACTCCGAACGATCGGCATTCGAGTACGGAATCCCGGTATTTCGATGTCGCGTTCCACGAAAACGCTACGGAGCCTGACCCGCTGCAGCTACGTCCGCAGCCGACCAAGTTTCGTCGCGTTTGCGGCACATGCTTGGCCTCGGCAGACAAAGCTCATGATTCGACTGAGTTCGACGCCGGCAAGCCATAGAGTCGATTCATGGCTGCGCGAAGCCACGAGGAAGAGGCGCTCGTCGCGAAGACGGCAGCGCTGATCATCGGCCGGCTGGACGACAAACTGGTCGAGATCACCCGCGCGCTCCAGGAGTTGCTGGTCAGCGAGCTGTCTGAGATTGGAGGCGACGGCGAGTTACTGGCGTTGGTCCATGACTCGGTCCAGGGAAACCTGGACACGTTCATTCCGGCCATTCGCCACGGCATCCCCATCGACCAGGTAGAGCCGCCGACGGCGGCCCTCGAGCATGCCCGACGGTTGGCTCAACGTGGGGTGGACGCTGACTCCTTGATCCGCACCTATCGGCTCGGCCACCAGGCCGTACTACGGATCGTGCTCGACGAGATTCGCGTCGCGCATCTGGATATCCAGCTCGCGCTTGATGTATTCGAACAGATCACCTCGATGTCGTTCGGCTATGTCGACAGAATTTCGCGTCTGGTGCTAACCACCTACCAAACTGAGCGTGATCGCTGGCTGGCTAACCAAAACCGGATGCGGGTATTGCGCGTTCGCGAGGTACTCCAGGCCGGTGAAGTCGACATTGACGAGGTGGCAAATGCTATTCGCTACCCACTCCGTCGAGTCCACCTTTCGCTGATCGCGTGGTGTGGCGAGTCGGAAGATGAAGACGAACTCGCCGCGATGGAGCGCTGCATCACTGAACTCTCGAAATCGGTTGGTGCGCAAGAGCGCCCGTTGTTCATCGCTGCGGATCGCGTAACCGGGTGGGCATGGATACCACTGCCTGAGGATGCCGCGCCACATGCGGTTTCCCGCCTTAGCGAATTCGTCAAGGCGCGACCCGACGCGCCGCTGATCGCGGCCGGCGAACCGCTTCCCGGTGTCGACGGCTTTCGCCGCTCACATCAGCAAGCGCTGGCGACGCGAGCCGTTGTGCTCGCCTCGGAATCGCATACGCCGGCGGTCACTGTGTACAGCGATCCCGGCCTCGTGCTGGCCGCCCAGTTTTGTGCCGACCTAGTGCAGACGCGAACATGGGTTGGCGATGTCCTGGGCCCCCTTGCCTCCGCGACGGACAGTGACGAACGGATGCGCGAAACGCTCAGGGAGTTTCTGCACAGCGGGTCCAGCTTCAAGGCCACCGCCGACGAATTGCACCTGCATGTCAACTCGGTGAAATATCGGATCCAGCGCGCGCTTGAGCGTCGGGGTGAACCGATTGCCGACAACCGCCTCGATGTGGAAGTCGCGCTGCTCCTGTGCCATTGGTTTGGCACGGCCGTGCTGAGTTAAGGCATCGTGTAACCGCCGCTGGCGGACATCGCTTGCTCGGGTCAGCGCCACGGCCGGGCCGCAGCGTCAATCTGACTAGGGCACTTGCCATCTTGGCGCCGTCATTGACAGTCCGCCCCATAATTTCAGTTGAATCTAGGCGCGGTCCTCTCATGGAGGTTCTGACCGGGACACGAGCCTTACGGCTCAATTCGCGGTCGCCACGAGGCTTGACATTTTTTATTTTAGGTTAGATTATTGATCTAACTCCGAGAGGCAAACATGACTACCAAGATCCAGCTGCCATTGCTCGCAGCAAAACTCGCCGCCAACGTCGCCCGCGAACGCCTGGCTCCGCCACGTGTGACTTCGTTAAAAGATGTACCGCCCTCGGCGAACGCGCTGACTAACGAGTGGCTCACCGCCGCGCTCTGCCGAGACGTCCCGGGCGCCGTCGTCGTCGAATTCGCGGTCGTCGGCGGCTCGGACGGCACCAGTTCACGACGCGCACTGCGGGTCGACTACAACTCGGCGGGCCAGAAGGCCGCACTGCCAACCAGACTTTTCACCAAGAGCGCATCCAGCTTCCAGTCACGCCTGATGCTCGTCGCCGGCGGCGTAACGGAGAGCGAGACGATCTTCTACCGCGACATTCGGCGACAGCTCGACCGGCTGCGAAGCCCCCGCTCTTACTACGCTGCGTTCGACCCCAAGACCTATCGGTCAATCGTCGTCATGGATGACCTCACCGCCGACGGATGGAGCTTCCCCGACCCAATGCAAGACACCATCAGCCGCCAAGACGCCGAAGACATGGTCGACCAGATGGCGTACTACCACGCGGCTTTCTGGGACGACTCACGTCTCTCAAGCCAGTTCGGGCGGCTCGCTACCACTGAAGTCTTCCAGCAGCGCATCAACGATGTCGGGCTCCTGAAAGCCGCCCACCGAGGCCTCGACCACATCGAAACCGTGACGCCGCCCGCGATCTACCGGCGACGTGAAGAGCTGATCCCGATCACAATGCGTGCGCTGCATCTCAACTCGAGCGGCACCCCCACACTCCTGCACCAGGACGTCCACCAAGGCAACTGGCTGCGCGACCCGGACGGCCGCATGGGCCTCTACGACTGGCAGGCCGTCGCCAGAGGAGAATGGGCGCTCGACTACGCCTACGCAATGTCGGTGAACCTGGCTGTCGAGCACCGACGCGCGTGGGAGCGGGAACTGCTCGAACGGTACCTCTGGCGCCTCGGCGAAGAAGGGGTCAAGAACCCACCGTCGTTCGAGCAGGCGTGGCTGCGCTATCGCCAACAACCCTTCCATGTCGTCATTTTCTCGCTCCTCACAATCGGAGCGGGCCGTTTCCAACCCGTCATGCAACCCAAGGACTACATGGCGCGTTGCTGGGAACGCATCGCCACTTTTCTAGACGACCACGACTCGCTCGACAGCCTCAGCTGACACCCTGAACTCTCGACTTCACGGCATGGTGTAACCGCCGCTGACCGAGATCAGCTGTCCGGTTACTTGGCGTGCAGCGTGCGGTGATGAGAACCACACCACGGCCCGCCCGACGTCGTCGGCGTTTGTCAGCCTTCGCAGTGGCGTGTCCTTGAGCATGAAGTCGATCTGTTTCTGATTGAAAACCTCATCCAGTCCGACGGCCCACAGGCTTGATGGGCCAATCGCTTCGGGTCCATCGGGAATCACCAGGCCCGGGCACACGATGTTGGATCTGATGCCGTGACGGCCGTGTTCGCGCGCCGTGGTGCGGGCGAATGCCACCATGGCCGCCTTTGACGCGCCGTAGACACCTTGTCTGATCTGTCCAAACGCCGCGTCGCTAGCGATGAACACGATCGCGCCGCCACCGACTGCTTTCATGACCGGTATCGCCGCTTGGGTCGCGGAAATCGCCGAGAAGAGATTGATCTCGATTGTTCGCTGCCACTTGTCCCGGTCGGTATCGGTGGCGACGAATCCCGGAACGCTCCAACCGGCGTTGTTGACCAGAACATCCAGGCCGCCCCACGCCATCTGGGCGGCGCCGACGGTCGCTTCGGCCGCCCCGGGCTTCGTCAGGTCGGCGATCACCACGTCGACCTCGGCGGCGCCCAACTCTTTGGCCTCGGCGCGGACCTTTTCAGCCTGCGGCGCGTCGATGTCGTTGATCACGATCCGTGCGCCTTCCGCGGCAAATGTATGCACGATCCCGCGCCCGATATTGGAGGCGCCTCCGGTGACGACGACTCGCGCATCGGCCAACCCGAGATCCATGTCGACTCCTCACTGTGCAGCGTCGCTTGTGACGGCCTCCGAATTAGTTTAACCTAGATTAGAAATTTGGGAAATGATGGATAGGACTAGATGTGAGCGTCGTCCAGTGCGCGATCGCCGATGGGATCGGGCGCGTCACGCTGAACCGGCCCGAGTGCATGAACGCGATAACCACCGAACTCGCGCAACAACTCGAGCATGCGCTCAGCACGCTGTCTAGCGATACCGCGGTGAACGTGATCGTCATTCGTGGAGCGGGCAAAAACTTCTGCGCCGGAGGCGATGTCGCAGAAGTCGAACGCCTCAGATCCGTTGGCCCCGAACGGTTGCGAACGCTGTTCGACGCATTCCGCCGGGCGTGTGAGGTCATCGCGAACATCGACGTCCCAGTGGTCGCTGCAGTCGAGGGCATCGCGATGGCCGGTGGCTTCGAGCTCATGCAGGCGACCGACATCGTGATAGTCAGCGACGACGCCAAGATCGCCGACAACCACATCAACTTCGGCATGATCCCCGGTGGCGGAAGCACGCAGCGGCTCCCCCGGTTGATCGGGCATCAGCTCGCGCTCGGTCTACTGCTCAGCGGCGAGCGCCTGAGCGGTCTGGATGCGGTGCGTCTCGGCTTGGCATACCGCAGCTTTGCGCCACGAGCCTTCGACGAGGGCGTGAATCGGTTCGTGGCGCAGCTCGCGGAACGTGACCGCGCAGCAGTCGCGACGATCAAGGGGCTGGTTAGCGGCACTCGCCAACGGTCGCTGTCGCAAGGCCTCGACGACGAGATCGGTGCGGTCGTCGCGCACATCACCAAGCACGGAGTCGATGAATTCAACCGATTGGGCACATCCTCATGACAACTGTCAACGCCACACCCGTCGCGCTGGATCTCGGTCCGGACGGGATCGCTCAGCTGCGCCTGAACCGACCCGAAGCCTCAAATGGGCTGAATGTAGAACTGTTGAAAGCGCTGCACGAGGCCATTCTGCGATGCCACGCCGAGGCCGCCGTTCGGGTCGTGCTGCTCAGCGGTGCAGGACGCAACTTCTGCGCGGGCGGCGACATCCACACCTTCGAATCCAAGGGCGCCGAGCTACCGCAGTATCTGCGCGAGGCGACGGCCTGGCTGCAGTTGGCGACGTCGGCACTGATCCAGCTGCGCGTGCCTGTAGTCACGGCGGTGCAGGGTTTCGCCGCCGGCGGAGGCGGGCTGGGCTTGGTTTGCGCCTCCGATGTCGTCATCGCCGCCGAGTCAGCGAAGTTCTTCTCCGGTGCGGTGCGGGTGGGGATGGCCCCGGACGGCGGGTCGTCGGTAACACTGACCCAACTCGTCGGTTTGCGTCAGGCGCTCCGGATACTGCTGCTCAATCCCACGTTGTCGGCTGCGGAGGCACAAGAGATCGGTCTGGTCACCGAGACGGTGCCCGACGATCAGCTGTCCGCCCGGGCTACTGAGATCGCCACCACCTTGGCGAGCTCACCGACCCTGGCGGTCTCGGCAACAAAACGTTTGGTTTGGAACGGGGTAGGCGCTTCGGTTGAGCAGCGGCTAGCCGAGGAGTCGCGCACGGTATCCGAATTATCCGGCACTCACGATGCGCTCGAGGGTCTACGCGCGGTTATCGAACGCCGACCACCGAAGTTCAACGGCCGATGACCACGACGACCGCCCGCCCCGTGCTCATCGATGATGACGCTGCGGTGCGCACTGTCACGCTGAACCGGCCAGCGAAGCGCAACGCTATCGACATCGAGTTGCGCATCGCCCTGGCCGAGGCGATCGAATCCGCTGATCGTGATCCGAATATTCGGGTGATCATCGTGACCGGAGCGGGTCCGGTGTTCTGCTCGGGTGGCGACATCTCCACCATGCAGCGCATGCCCGCCGAACACGCCATTGAACGAGTTAATTTGGCGCAACGCATTATTCGTGCCATCTGGAGCACACCAAAGCCGGTGCTCGCGGCCGTCGAAGGGTCGGCGTATGGGGCGGGCACAGCATTGGCCGCTGCTTGTGATCGGGTGGTGGCGGCGCACGACGCCAAGTTCGCGACCACCTTCACCAATGTCGGTCTAGCCGGAGATATGGGCACCTTTGTGTCATTACCGGCACGCGTTGGGATCGCGCGGGCACGGCAGATGCTGATGCTGCCGTCGCCGATCTCGGCAGCGGAGGCCTTTGGTTTGGGCCTCATTGACGCGGTAGTGGAGCCTGGCCAGGCTTTGGAGTCGGCCCGACAAGACGCCCGACAGCTCGCGTCGGGGCCGAAACTCGCGTACGGAGTAATCAAGGCATTGCTGGCCAATCCGGGCACCATCGATCCGATCGAGCTTCTTGAGCGCGAAGCTGCTTGCCAGTCAGAGCTTTTCGACAGCGACGACTTCGCCGAAGGCACCGCCGCGTTTCGCGAGAAACGACGGCCAGTGTTCGGGAACAAGGAAGGAGGACAACCATGACCGCCGTGAGTGATCAGGTCGCAGGCACCGGCACCCTATATGACCGACTGATCAAGCGTGACAAGGTGCACGGCTCGCTCTACACCGACCCCGCGATCTTCTCCGAGGAGCTGCACAAGATCTGGTACCGCACTTGGGTTTTCGTGGGACATGAGAGCGAGGTATCCCAACCCGGCGACTATGTTCGGAAACGTCTCGGGCTGCAGGACGTCATCATGACCCGCGACGGCGACGGCGTGCTGCACCTGTTGCTGAATCGCTGCGCGCATCGGGGCAACCAAGTGTGCAACGACGCCAAGGGCAATGCGTCAGCATTTCGCTGCCCGTATCACGGTTGGACGTACCGTAACAACGGTGAACTCGTTGGATTCCCCTTCTTCAAGGGCTACGGTCAACGCAAGTTGGACCTGGCTCTCGGGCGAGTTCCGCGGGTCGACTCTTACCACGGTTTTGTGTTCGGCAGCTTCGCAACCGAAGGCCCGACCTTGTTGGAACACCTCGGTGCCGCCAGCGGCGAGATCGACAGGCTCGCGCAGTTGTCTCCCGAGGGCCGTGTCGAACTCACTGCGGGGTGGCTCCAGCACCGGACCCGGGCGAACTGGAAGCTGTTGGCCGAGAACGAAACCGACGGATATCACCCGCAGTTTGTGCACGGATCGATCTTCGGGGTGACCGGCAGCACAATTGGCCCACTCTACAGTGATGCCTCCACGGCGGTGACCCGCGACCTGGGTAATGGCCACAGCGAGAACGATCTGCGTCCAGAATTCCGTAAGTTCGCCGAACCGATGCGCTGGTTCGGCACCACCGAGGCCCGGGTCCCCGACTACGTATCGGCAATGCGGACCAAATATGGCGCGGACGCGGAACGCATCTTGATCGAGGGCGCACCGCACGTGATGGTTTTCCCGAACCTATTCATCGCGGAGATCCAGGTCTTCAACATTCAGCCGGTCGCGGTGGGTGAGTGCGTCCAATACTCGACTGCGGTGCAGTTGGCCGGCGCGGATGAACTCAACGAGCGCATGGTGTCCCAGTGCGTGGGATCGGTGGGCCCTGCCGGCATGCTGCTTGCCGACGACACCGAGATGTACGAGCGGAACTGGGCCGGACTCGCATCGCTGACACCGGAGTGGCTCGACGTGCGCCGTGGGCTCAACCGCGAATCAGTTGACGAGAACGGTTTCACCGTCGGCGGTGCCACCGATGAGACCGCGATGCGAGGTTTTTGGCGACACTACAAGTCACTCATGGAGGCGCCATGACAGCCTCCGTCAACGCGGATGCCAGTCTCGGGCCCGTGCCCGACGACTTTGACCGCCACTCAGTCGAGCAGTTCCTCTACCAAGAGGCGCGACTGGCCGACGAAGGCGACTACGACGCGTGGGAAGCGCTGTGGGCCGACGACGCGCTGTACTGGGTACCGATCGATGGCGAGGGCGGTGACCCCGGGCGCCAGATGTCAGTTATCTACGACAACCGCCGCCGCATCTCGACCAGGTTGAAGCAGTTACGCACCGGCAAACGCTATGCGCAGGCTCCCCCTTCGAACCTGCGTCGGCTGCTGTCGAATATCGAATTCCTAGGCGGTAGAGGCAACCCCGATGGTGGCACCGATCTAGAGGTCGGCGCGAACTTCCTGGCCGTCGAGTCACGCGCAAGGGGCAATCGGCTATGGGGTGGCCGAACGACCTACCGACTCCGCCGCGATGCAGACGGTCTTCGCCTGGCGTATAAGAAAGTGGTTCTGGTGGACAATGATCAGCCACTTCCCACGCTGGGTTTTCTGATCTGAGGATGTCATGACGATCGAATTCAGTGATAGCGATGGCGTCGATGTTCCCGGTGTCGGTGCCGTGGTCGGTAGTGAGTTCGCCGAGGTGTCAGTCCGATTCGACGTAGATGCAAATGCGCCTAGGCTGCGGCTAGAAGATCTCCGCAGCGGACGCGTGCGCTATCTCGACGCGCTCGAATTGGAGACACTTATCTGGCTTCCGGAAGAGCGCCTCACCGGTCTGCTGGATCCGTCTCACAGCCGGTGGCGGGGCGAAGCTCCCGGATCCGACTCATGAGACGCGCCGCGATCGTCACGCCCCTTCGTACCCCGGTCGGTAGTTTTGGCGGGTCGCTCCGGACGCTTCGTGCCGAAGACCTCGCCGCGCGAATCATCGAAGCGGTCATCGACCGAAGTGGTGTGGATCCGGAAGCAGTCGAAGACGTGGTCTTCGCGCAGTCCTATGCAAACTCGGAGGCGCCGTGCATCGGCCGGTGGGCCGCCTTGCATGCCGGCTTGCCGATCACGTTGCCCGGATTGCAGATCGACCGCCGCTGCGGGGGCGGTCTGCAGGCGGTGATCACGGCGGCCATGATGGTGCAAACCGGCGCAGCCGAGGTGGTTCTGGCCGGCGGTGTGGAGTCGATGAGCAATATCGAGCACTACACCACCACGGCCCGGTGGGGATCGCGATCCGGCAATCAAATGCTGTACGACCGGCTTGATCGCGGTCGTGAAATGTCGCAGCCAGTTTGGCGATTCGGACCAATCAGCGGAATGATCGAGACGGCCGAGAATCTCGCCGCCGACTACGGCATCGGCCGTGATGCCGCTGACGCGTTCGCCGCCCGCAGTCACCAACGCGCCGAGGCCGCAAGGGCGTCCGGCATGTTCGACGAAGAGATCGTGGGCGTCGAGGTACCCCAACGTCGCGGCGATCCGGTTGTCGTGGACGGCGACGAAGGGATCAGACCTGACAGCACGCCTGAGGGACTGGCGCGGTTGCGCACTATCATTGCTGATGGCACTGTCACCGCCGGCAACTCCAGCCAGCAAAACGACTCCGCTGCAGCGTGTTTGGTTGTTGCCGAGGACCGCCTCGATGCGCTTGGTCTGGAACCCCTCGGTTTCCTGGAAGCTTGGGCTGCGGTCGGTTGCGATCCGGCGCGCATGGGCATCGGCCCTGTGCCGGCCGTGGAAAAGTTGCTGCGGCGCGGCGACTGGACCCTCGACGAGTTCGACCTGATCGAAGTCAACGAGGCATTCGCCGTGCAAGTGCTGGCAGTGCTGGCCGGGTGGGGCGTAAAGCTCGCCGACGTCGAGGACCGGCTCAACGTGAACGGCTCGGGCATTTCGCTCGGGCACCCGATCGCGGCCACCGGTGTGCGGATCCTGACCACGATGCTGCACGAATTACGACGTCGCTCGGGCCGTTTGGCGCTGGAAACTATGTGTATCGGCGGGGGTCAAGGTATCGCCGCGGTGTTTCGAGGGGCTGCATGACGCGCGTGCTGATCGGCTACGCCGCGTACCTGCCCCGCTACCGGCTGGCCGGCGCCGACATCGGGCTGCGGCGCGGTGATCGGGTGGTGGCGTCCTTTGACGAGGACAGCACCACAATGGCGACCGCGGCGGCCGCTGCCGCCATCGATGGATATCGCCTGCCACGCGATCTCTATTTCGCCACATCTAGCCCGGGTTACGCCGACAAAACGAACGCGACCGCAATCCACGCGGCACTCGGCTTGGGCCGCGAGGCGTTCGCCACGGACATGTGTGGAACCGGGCGAAGCGGATTCGCAGCTTGGCGAGCGGCGGCTAGCACCGGAGGCGTTGCCGTAGCCGCCGACGTGCGCGTCGGACGGCCCGGCTCGCCCGATGAGAAGTTCGGTGGCGATGGCGCGGCGGCGCTGCTGTTCGGTGAAGGACCCGGCATCGCGGAGATTCTCGGTACGACGTCACTGACATCGGAGTTTCTCGACAGATGGCGGTCGCCGACATCGGTGACCGGCCAGCAGTGGGAAGAGCGGTTCGGCGCACACTGCTACGGCCAACTGATCGAGGCTGCCGTGCAGCAGACGCTCGACAAGGCCGATACGAACGGCGTGGACCACGTCGTGCTGACCTGTCCAAACGCGGCTGTCCTCAAGCGCGCCGCAACGCTCATCAAGGGCCAGAAATCGACGGTCACCTCGCCGATCGGATTCGCCGGTGCCGCCGATGCTTCGATCGCGGTCTGTGCCGTACTCGACACCGCCGACGCGGGCGAGACAATCTTGGTGGTGTCCGCCGTCGACGGCTGTGACACCCTGCTTCTGCGAACCACCGAGCGCCTGCCGAACGCACGGCAACCTCGTCCGATCAGCGAGCAACGCGATAGCGGCTTAGCGGTGAGCCACCTGACCTACTTATCGTGGCGCGGGCTGGTTGAGTTGGAACCGCCGCGGCGTCCGGAGCCGGATCGCCCCGCGGCGCCACCGTCATTCCGCTCGGAAACCTGGAAGTTCGGTCTCACCGGAAGCCGTTGCCAACAATGCGGTTTCACACACCTTCCGCCCGCAGTCGTCTGCCGCGGCTGCGGTGCGATCGACCGCACGGAGGCTGCCCCGGTCGCCCGGTTGGGAGGCGCCATCGCCACCTACACCGTCGACCACCTGGCCTACTCCCCTTCGCCACCGGTGGTGCAAGCGGTGATCGACGTCGACGGCGGCGGGCGGTGCACCCTCGAGATCGCCGACGCCGAACCCGATCAGCTCGCGGTGGGCTCTCGAGTGGAGTTCACGTTCCGTCGGCTGTTCACTGCGGGCGCGGTCCACAACTACTTCTGGAAAGCCCGCCTCGTTGACCCAAGCGGATCGGAGAAACGATGACTAGCCACGGCATAGCCGACAAAGTCGCGATCGTGGCCATGGGCTGCACTCGATTCGGGGAACGCTGGGACAGTTCGACCGAAGATCTGTTGCTGGAGGCGACGCGCGAATGCTTCGAATCGCTGCCCGGGGTCGTTAAGGATGACGTCGATGCGTACTGGCTCGGTACCCTCGGGTCGGGCCAGTCGGGGCTGACCCTCAGCCGCGCATTGGGCACCGATGCCAAGCCGGTCACCCGAGTCGAAAACTATTGTGCCACTGGATCGGAGGCGTTCCGCAACGCGTGTTATGCGGTGGCCGCGGGTGCATACGACGTCGTGATGGCGGTCGGAGTGGAGAAGCTTAAAGACTCTGGATTCTCGGGGCTGCTGCGCGCTGACCCGCCGGATGATGGCACTGCACCGGAGCTCTCGCTGACCGCACCGGCAGCGTTCTCGTTGCTCGATCCCGCCTACTGCGCCAAATACGGGGTACATGCTGACGAGATGCGGGAGGCGATGACCCATGTGGCGTGGAAGAATCACCAAAACGGTTCACGAAATCTCAAGGCACAGTTCCGGTCTCCGGTGTCGAAAGAGACGATAACGGCCGCGCCGAAAGTAGCCGGGCGGCTCGGGGTCTACGACTGCTCGGGTGTGTCCGACGGCGCGGCGTGCGCGCTGATCGTGCCTGCCGACCGTGCCCACGACTACACCGATTCCCCTATGTATGTAAAAGCACTATCGCTGGTGGCAGGCTCGGCACGCGGCTCGATGGATCCCGCATACGATTTCACCACCTTCCCTGAAGTGGTGCGTTCGGCGCGGGACGCCTACCAGCAGGCGGGGATCGACCGCCCCGCCGACCAGTTATCGCTAGCCGAGGTACACGACTGCTTCACCCCCACCGAGCTGGTGTTGATGGAGGATCTGGGCTTTTCCGACGCCGGCCAGGCGTGGAAGGAAGCGCTAGGCGGAGATTTCGACTCCGACGGGCGCCTTCCGATAAACCCAGACGGGGGCCTCAAGTCGTTCGGCCATCCCGTCGGCGCCAGTGGGCTGCGGATGCTCTACGAGGTGTGGTTGCAGTTCCGCGGGCAGGCGGGTGAGCGCCAACTGCCCGATCCGCATACCGCGATGACCCACAACCTCGGTGGCCGCCCGGGCGGATGCGTGTCGTTCGTCTCGATCGTCGGCACCGAGATCAGCACACGCTGACGCGTAATCGCCCGCCCAGAAGAGAACGGCAAGCCGATGCCTAGATGCTAGACAGTTTTTAATCTATCATAAATTCTGTTTAACGGCAGATCCTGAATCTGTGTGGGCAACAGGCCAGACACTGCAGCGGACGATGGCTACGAAAGGTACGTCCCGCACCGTCGTCGCCCTCCTTGACCGGATCTTAATTTCTAAACTAGATTCAACAATCGATACCGCAGTTCTGAGAGAGGAAGGGCGTCGAAGTGCCGGGAGTCCAGGACAAAGTCATCGTCGTCACCGGGGCCGGTGGTGGCCTCGGGCGCGCATATGCGCGGTTCCTGGCCGACAACGGTGCGCTGGTTGTCGTCAACGACCTCGGCGGTGCGCGTGACGGGTCTGGTTTCGGGAGCAGCATGGCCGACTCGGTCGTCGAGGAGATCCGAACTGCCGGTGGCAAAGCTGTCGCCAGCTATGCGACGGTAGCGACACCCGAGGGTGCAGAAGCGATCATCGACACTGCGATTGAGCACTTCGGTGGCGTGCACGGAGTGGTCAGCAATGCGGGCATCTTGCGCGACGGCGCCTTCCACAAAATGTCCGAAGAGAATTTCGATGCCGTCGTGAAAGTCCATCTCTACGGCGGTTTCTACATCATGCGCGCCGCCTGGCCGCACTTTCGTGAACAGAAGTTCGGCAGGGTTGTCGCAGCGACGTCGACCGCCGGCATTTACGGCAACTTCGGCCAAGTGAACTATGCCGCGGCCAAGCTAGGTCTGCTGGGGATGATCAACACCCTGGCGATCGAGGGCGCGAAGTACGGCATCACCGCCAACGCGGTCGCACCCCTTGCCGCCACCCGCATGACCGCCGACGTTGCGCCACAAGAGCTTCTGGACAAACTCGATCCCGATCATGTGGCTCCAGCGGTCGGCCATCTGCTCTCCGAGGAGAACCAAGATAGCGGATCGGTCTTCGTGGTGGGCGGTGGTCTTGTCCAGCGTGTGGCGCAGTTCCAGAACGACGGTGTCACGTTTCCGACGCCGCCATCCCTCCAGGAAATCAGCCGCCGTTGGCCTGACATCAGTGACATGTCCAACGCCAAACCGGGGCGCAGCCCCGTTTAAAGCATGAGCAAGGCTGGCGACCAGGTCTCCGTCGAGACGGCACTTCAGCGGGCGAGCTGGGAGGCCGATCGCCGGGTGGATTTGGTGGACTTCACCGTCGGCGAGCTGCTCGCTAACCGCGCAACCGCGCACCCCGACCGAGTCGCAATCGTTGGAGTGCGTCACGCCACCGGCGAGCAGGTCCGACTGACCTACGGCCAGTTGCACGACGAGGCGAGTCGAGTTGCGTCGGCGCTGGCAGGTCTGGCCGAGCGTGGAAGCCACGTCGCGATCTGGGCCCCGAACGTCATCGAGTGGCCGATCATCCAGTACGGAGCCGCATTGGCGGGTATGGTGCTCGTCGCCGTCAACCCCGCCTTGCGCGAGGAAGAATTGCACTACGTCCTGCAGCACTCCGGCGCAACGGTGCTGTTGCACGCCGATAAAAACCGCGATTACGACATTTCCGCCGTCGTCCGGCGGCTTGCCGTCCGCATGCCGGAGTTAACCTGTGTGTCCCTGTTGGATGCGCCGGTGTGGCGCGCCGAGCACATTGACGACAGCGTGCTACGCAACGCACCCGGCGGTGCGGAGGAAATCGTCATGCTCCAGTACACCTCGGGCACCACTGGGAACCCGAAGGGCGTCTTGCTCAGACACAAGTCGCTGATCAATGTTGCCAAGCTGACGCTTGAAGCGGTGTCGGTGCCCGATGGCGCGGTGTGCCTAAATCCCCTGCCGATGTTTCATACCGCCGGATGCGTGATCGCCACCCTCGGACCACTGTGGATCGGCGGTACCGTCATTCTGGTTGACCGCTTCAGTCCCGGGCCGGTGCTGCAGGCATTATGCCGTGAGAAGGTTTCGGTGCTGTTCTACGTGCCAGCTGTGCTCGCAGCGCTATTGGAAGCACAACGAGCAAGCGATAGTTGCGCACCCAGGTTGCACACAATCATGGGGGGAGCGTCGAATGTTTCTCCCGCACTGATCGAAGCCGCCGAGGAGGTTTTCGGCGCCACCGTCATCAACTTGTTCGGACAAACCGAGCTATCACCTGTACTGACCGCCACCCGGCCCGAAGATTCGCGCGCCGACCAGCTGAACACGGTCGGTCGCCCACTGCCGCAAGTCGATTGCCGCATCGTCGATCCAGTCAGCGGCAAGGTGGTCGCTATCGGCGAGACCGGCGAGATCTGTGCCCGCGGATATCAAGCTTTCGCGCGTTACCTACACGACCCCGACGCGACGGCCCGCACGATCGACGCCGACGGGTTCGTCCACACCGGAGACCTCGGTGCTATGGACTCGCGCGGTTATTTGACGATCACGGGCCGGATCAAGGAACTGATCATCCGAGGGGGTGAGAACATCGCGCCCGCAGAGATCGAATCGCAGTTAGTGAGCCACGACAACGTTGTCGACTGCGCGGCCATAGGCCTGCCCGACGACCGGCTTGGCGAGGTCGTGGGCGCGGTCGTGTGCACGTCGCGAAACGACGCACGTCTCAAAGACGCGCTCATCGAGCATCTACGAGACCGATTGGCTCCCTTTAAGATTCCGGTGCGATGGTTCACCGCGACCGAATTGCCCGTCACGCCGACGGGTAAAGTCCGCAAGTTCGAACTCCGAGACGCGATCATCCGCGGCGACCTCCCGGAACTGTGACAACAACAGCAGACATCCGTGCCCGCCGCGACGAGCTGCGGCGCCGTTTCCCGGTATGGCGGCCCAGCACCCTATCGGACTGGCTGGACGACTGCGCCGAACGCTACGGCGGGCGGCCGATGGTGCTCACCGACGACCGCAAGCTCAGCTACACCGACGTCGCGGCCGAATCCCGCCGCTTAGCAGATGGTTTGGCAGCCTTGGGCGTCCAACCGGGCGATCGTGTGGCGATGATCATGGCGAACTACCCCGAGTTCGCAGCAATAAAATTCGCCATCGCCCGGGCAGGTGCGATCGCTGTGCCACTCAACTATCTCTATCGAAGCGACGAGTTGCGGTTCGTGTTGGCGGATGCGCGATGCCGGGTCGTGACCACCATGACCGGTTTCGCCGGCCTGGATTACCAAGCGATGCTTGACCTTATCCCCGATCCGCCTATGGCGGTGTTTCTCGACACCGATGGGCACGCCCGTCCCGGATCCCTCACAATCGAGGACTTGGCGAACCTGGGCGACCAAAACCGAGGCGCCAGCTATGGCCGCACAATCGATCCCAATGGCCCCGGAGACATGCTTTACACCTCGGGCACAACCGGGTCGCCCAAGGGCGTGCTGGTATCTCATGACGCCGTCCTGCGGACCGCCTT
>NZ_DATFZD010000404.1:0-5210 GCF_035314665.1 Mycobacterium sp.
CATCCCGACCAGGTTCTTGCCGGTCGCCTTCGCCCACATGGTGCGCGCGCCCACCTTGAGGCTGCGCAGCACGCCTCTGGGGTGCCGCTTGAGCTGGTTCAGCCGCACGTAGTCCTGTTGCATCACAACGACATTGAGCGGAACCTTGCCGTACGGAGGCTCCAGCCCGGGCAGGTCGGGCCCGAGGTTGTTGGCGTTGAACGGCTTCGGCTCGATAGAACGGCCGGCCGGGCGGCCGCCCGGGGCCTCGGGGTAGTAGTCGGAGTACGCGGGCACCCAGCACATCTTGAGCGGCGTGTGCTTCAGCACGAACGACAACATCTCCGGCCCGCGCTCGAGGTAGGTGTCGATGCGTTCCGGTTCGACGATGTCGCCGATGATGCCGTGCAGATAGGTGTGGGCCGCTTCCGCCGTGTCCCTGACGCCGTCGCGCTCTAGGACCTCGTTGTTGGGGATCCACACGCCGCCACCCGACCGCGCAGTGGAACCGCCGTAGTGGGCAGCCTTCTCGATGACTATTGTCGAAAGACCCCGGTGGGCGGCCGCGAGGGCAGCAACCATGCCGGCGCCGCCGCTCCCGACCACGACGACGTCGAACTCCTGAGCTGTCATGTAGAACACGTTATAGAATTGCCGGGGCCGGGCGCTACTGGCCCGGTCACACGAACGAGGGGACTTCGGTCAAATGATCCCGCTAGCCACCCGTGATGAGCTGGCCGCCGATCTCGCGCAGGCTGAGCGGAGCCGCCAGCCGATCGCGCAGTTGACGGCCGCGCACCCCGAGATCGACGTCGTCGACGCCTACGAGATCCAGCTGATCAACATCCGTCAGCGGGTAGCCGAGGGCGCCCGGGTGGTGGGGCACAAGGTCGGCCTCTCGTCGCTGGCGATGCAGCAGATGATGGGCGTCGACGAACCGGACTACGGACACCTGCTCAACGAGATGCAGGTGTTCGAGGACACCCCTGTCAAGGCGGACAGGTACCTCTATCCGCGGGTCGAGGTCGAGGTCGGTTTCATCCTGGCCCACGACCTGCCCGGGGCGCACTGCACCGAAGACGACGTGCTCAAGGCCACCGAGGCTTTTGTGCCGTCCATCGAGCTGATCGACACCAGAATCACCGATTGGAAGATCGCGCTGTGCGACACCATCGCCGACAACGCCTCCTCGGCGGGCTTCGTCCTCGGCGCCGGCCGGGTGGCGCCGAGCGACATCGACATCACCCAGATCGATGCGGTGCTGACCTGCAACGGCGAGGTGGCGGCCAAGGGCCGCAGCGACGCCGTTCTGGGAAATCCGGTGACCGCGGTGGCGTGGCTGGCCCGCAAGGTGGAGAGTTTTGGTGTACGGCTTCGGGCCGGTGACATCGTGTTACCCGGTTCGTGCACCCGGGCCATCGACGTCCACCCGGGCGACAACTTCGTCGCCGAGTTCGCCGGCCTTGGGTCCGTCCGGTTGTCCTTCGAGTAAAGGAGCGTCCATGCCTTCCAAGGCCAGTGTGGCCATTGTCGGGTCGGGCAATATCAGCACCGATCTGCTGTACAAATTGCTGCGCTCGGAGTGGCTCGAACCGCGCTGGATGGTGGGCATCGACCCGGAAAGCGAAGGCTTAGCGCGGGCCCGCAAGCTGGGTTTGGAGACCACCCACGAAGGTGTCGACTGGCTGCTGGCGCAGTCCGAGAAACCCGACCTGCTGTTTGAGGCGACCAGCGCCTACGTCCACCGGGACGCAGCGCCGAAGTATGAGGCCGCCGGTATCCGGGCGATCGACCTGACTCCCGCCGCGGTCGGCCCGGCGGTGATCCCGCCGGCGAACTTGCGCGAGCACCTCGACGCGCCGAACGTCAACATGATCACGTGTGGGGGACAGGCGACCATCCCGATCGTCTACGCCGTTTCGCGGGTCGTGGAGGTGCCGTACGCAGAGATTGTCGCGTCGGTCGCTTCGGTCTCGGCGGGGCCGGGCACGCGCGCCAACATCGACGAGTTCACCAAGACCACCAGCAAGGGTGTGGCGACCATCGGCGGCGCCAAGCGCGGCAAGGCGATTATCATCCTGAACCCGGCCGATCCGCCGATGATCATGCGCGACACCATCTTCTGCGCCATCCCCGAGGACGCCGACCGCGATGCGATCGCCCAATCTATTCGGGATGTCGTGGCCGAGGTGCAGACTTATGTGCCGGGCTACCGGCTGCTCAACGAGCCACAGTTCGACGACCCGTCGATGCACTCCGGTGGCCAAGCTCTGGTCACGACGTTCGTCGAGGTCGAAGGCGCCGGCGATTACCTGCCGCCCTACGCGGGCAACCTCGACATCATGACCGCGGCGGCCACCAAGGTCGGCGAGGAAATCGCCAAAGAATCCCTGTCCGCCACAGCGGGAGGAGCGAAGGCATGACCACTGACATCTTCTTCAACCCAATCTGGGACGTCCGGATGACCGACACGTCCCTGCGCGACGGCTCTCACCACAAGCGTCACCAGTTCACCAAGGACGAGGTCGGTGCCATCGTGGCCGCGCTCGACAACGCGGGCGTGCCGGTCATCGAGGTGACGCACGGTGACGGGCTGGGTGGCTCGAGCTTCAACTACGGGTTCTCCAAGACGCCCGAGCAGGAGCTGATCAAGCTCGCCGCTGAGACCGCCAAAGAGGCCAAGATCGCCTTCCTGATGCTGCCCGGGGTAGGCACCAAGGAAGACATCAAAGAGGCGCAGAACAATGGCGGCTCGATCTGTCGGATCGCGACCCACTGCACCGAGGCCGACGTCTCGATCCAGCACTTCGGGCTGGCCCGCGAGTTGGGCCTGGAAACCGTCGGGTTCCTAATGATGGCCCACACCATTCCGCCGGAGAAGCTGGCCGCGCAGGCCCGCATCATGGCCGACGCCGGCTGCCAGTGCGTCTATGTCGTCGACTCGGCCGGGGCGCTGGTCCTGGACGGGGTGAGCGATCGGGTCGCGGCGCTGGTCGCCGAACTCGGCGACGACGCCCAAGTCGGCTTCCACGGCCATGAAAACCTGGGACTGGGCGTGGCTAACTCGGTGGAGGCTGTTCGGGCCGGCGCCAAGCAGATCGACGGGTCGTGCCGCCGCTTCGGAGCTGGTGCAGGCAATGCGCCGGTCGAGGCGCTGATCGGGGTGTTCGACAAGATCGGCGTCAAGACCGGGATCGACTTCTTCGACATCGCCGACGCCGCCGAGGACGTCGTACGCCCGGCGATGCCGGCCGAATGCTTGCTCGACCGCAACGCGCTGATCATGGGGTACTCCGGTGTGTACTCCAGCTTCCTCAAGCACGCGGTTCGCCAGTCCGAGCGCTACGGCGTTCCGGCCCACCAGTTGCTGCACCGGGCCGGTCAGCGCAAGCTGATCGGCGGTCAGGAAGACCAGCTCATCGACATCGCGTTGGAGATCAAGCGCGAGCAGGCGGCGAGCGGTCAGAAAGCCGTCACACACTAGCCTCACAGCTTCAGCAAAGGCAGCGGTAACGCTGTCGCGGGTACCCTCGATTAAGGGCAATATCGAGTGCCTTAAAGGAGCAATCCGATGACCATGACTTCCGGAACCCCGAGGTCCCGTCGCCGCGGACTGTATCGTCTGCTCGCCGGGGGACTGCTTACCGCTACCGCCGCGACGGTGATCGCGCTACCGGTGGCGAACGCCCAATGCGATCAGACCGTGGGTCATTCCATCGACTCGTACCTAAAGCGGCATCCCGACCTGCACCGGGAGCTGCAGACCAGGTCCGAGGCCGAGGGCGGCGGCCCCAACGTCATCGATTATCTCAATCGGCACCCCGATGTGCGGCAGCACCTGGTCGACCTGTCGCAGCAGTGCGCGCCGTAGCCGGGGAGTGAGCGAGCCTCGTCGGTGAGTGCCCGCGCCAACACGCGGGAATGTTCGCCCATTGACGAAAACTAGAACACGTTCTAGCGTCAAGACGTGTCCGCTCCCCTCTTCTCCCAGCCACTTACCGATGCGATCGCCGAAGCCGAAGAACTGGTCGCCGCCGCACCGCATATCGAGACCGAAGCCGACCTGCTCGAGGGGCTGCAATACCTGGCCGGCTGCGTCGCCGCGTGCACGCACATGGTGTTCGACTACGAGCGTGATCACCCGGTACTCCTGTCGGGCACCGGGCCGTTCACCAAGATGGGCCTGGACAACCCGGACACCCTGTACTTCGGCTGCCGGGTGCAACCCAACCACGACTACGTGGTCACCGGCACCCGCGGCACCACCACCGACCTGAGTTTCCAACTGCTCGGCGGTGAGTACACCGACGACAATGTGCCCGCCAGCCAGGCCGCGTTCGACGACCGTGAGCTCGAGATCGCCGCCGACGGCAGCTTCCAATGGCAGGTCCGACCGACCAGCCCGGGCCAGCTGGTGATCCGCGAGGTCTACGGCGACTGGTCGGCGCGGCGGGGCACGCTGGCCATTTCCAGGCTGGACACCGCGGGCACCGCGCCGCCGCCGCTGACCCGCGCGGCGATCGAAAAGCGTTACACCACAGCGGGAAAGCAACTGGTGAACCGCGTGAAGACGTGGTTGCAGTTCCCGCAGTGGTTCTACCTCGACATTCCGGTCAACACGATGGTCCCGCCACGCCTGACGCCCGGCGGTCTGGCGACGCAGTACTCCTCGGTCGGGCATTTCGAGCTCCGACCCGATCAGGCCTTGATCATCACGCTGCCGGTGACCGATGCGCCCTACCTCGGCTTCCAGCTGGGCAGTATGTGGTACATCTCGCTGGACTACATCAACCACCAAACATCGCTGAACAACACTCAGGCCCAAGCGGATCCGGACGGAAAGGTCCGCATCGTCGTCGCCGACCAGAACCCCGGCGTCACCAACTGGGTTGAAACCCTTGGACATCGGCGCGGATTCCTGCAGTTCCGCTGGCAGCGGGTCTCCCGACAGCTCACCGAGGCCGACGGCCCCACCGTCGAGTTGGTCGACGTCGACGGGGTAGCCGCGTCGCTGCCACACTTTGAGCACAACAAGATTTCCGAGGACGACTGGCAGGCACGAATTGCTTTGCGCCAAAAACAAATTGCGGCAAGGATGCTGGGATGACGAAGATGCTTGACGGCAAGGTCGTGGTGATCAGCGGGGTGGGCCCGGGTTTGGGTACGACGCTGGCGCACCGGTGCACACGAGAGGGCGCCGATCTGGTGCTGGCCGCCCGCACCCCGGAACG
>NZ_DATFZD010000405.1:0-3504 GCF_035314665.1 Mycobacterium sp.
GACCCCCATCGGTTCACGTCACGCCGATCGCGGCCCCAACTCATCGACACGTAGGCCGTCCTAACTCAACCCTTCCGCCGAACATCACACCTCTTGCACTTAGGTCTCGGAATGGCAACATTTCGTCGAGACGTTTTAAGATGGGCGGTATGGACGCCAAGGACGTGGGGCCTTTGTGTCCCCGCTGTGGCCTGCCGATAAGTACGCCACTACCCGGCGACAGTCCGCGCCGAGGTCGGCGCAGGATCTGGTGCTCGACTGCCTGCCGGCGGGCGGCGCACGCCGAGCGCGCTGCCGCCGAACGTGCCGGCACCGCGGTTCGCGTCATCGAGGTTCCGCGGTACTCCCCTGCGGTTGTTCGGCCGGTGATTGTCCCCCGCCCTCCGACGATTGAAGACCTCGAAATACACGTACTCAACGACCCCGACCATTGCGCCTGGGTCCTTGCTCAGATCACTGCCCGAGCCCGCAGAAAAGAGCTCGACAAACGAGTGTTACGAGCGGCCAGGGAGCTTGCACACGTACTACTTCCGAACGCCGCGAGGTACTAAAACCCGTGTCGGGCCGAACACCTCAGGGACGGATTCGGGAGGATCTGCGTGAAAGTTGCGGCACCGCTAACGAGTGGCTTGCTCGACGCGTGTTGCGGTCGGCGATCCGCAACATGCTCGATGCCGCGGCGTGATCTCTCGACACTGTCAAGCCCGCCATGTCGGCGGGAAGAAAAGCACATCCGCGGGCAGCAGCGCCGATTGGCCGCATACGGCGCAGACCTCGAGACAACGCCGGGCCGAATTACCCGAACGCCAGGGCTACCGCACCGCGAACGAGTGCTTCCACGCACGGGATGACCGACTCAAGAAATCAGCCCTTGGCGCCACCAGTAGTCAGTCCAAACGACGAGCCACGCTGCGCGGAGCGCGCCGTCGCAGTGATGCTCAGCATCCACTAATACGGCTCCAACACAGCCGATGTCGCAACGCAGAACAGATGGCCATCCGCCCACTCATCCGCTTTGGAAGAACGCACCGATGCGACACTCCCGAGCAGGTTCAACTCATTCCAATTTGGAATTGAACGCTTGTCGTTTCCGTCGTGGCTGGCCCGGCTAAGTAGCCATGATGGCCGCTGAAACAGGCTCTGGAACATCCTGTGCGCAGGATTGCTGAGCTTTCGGTCGTGTCTGTCGAGATCAGACTTCAGGGAATCTGCGCTGCTCCGATTCATTGAGCCGACGAAGGTTGACCCACCGCGCATGAGCATCGTCAGCATCGATACCGAATTGCTGTTTGGCGTTATCAAGCGAGAGATAGATATCGTCCACATCGGCAGCCCGCTCAGCGTTTTCATGACGACGTTCGAAGTCTGCCAACGCCGCAAGCGCGATCCGGTACCTGGCGAGGTGAGACACTACGTCGGTGAGGAACACGGCCCGCTTGCGCGCAGTCTCGACAACGTTGGGCATCGCTGAAACTGGGTGCGGCCGCCGGCGCGGATCCAAAGCTTCTGCGTCCCTCACCACCATCGGACTGTAACGACTCTGGCCGCGGTCACGCCACGGTCACGGCTTAGCGTTTTGAGACGCAAGGGCCTTGCGTGGCGGATTTCTCACGAGGTACCGCCCGATCGGGAAACAGCGGGAAATACTGGTGTGCAGCGATTTAGCGTCCGTGCCGCGCGCCTCGATACGCACGTGAAAAAGTTTCCTCTGACCGTCGCCTTAGCTCGTCAGCCTTCGTACAGTGAGTCAATGAGCACCTCCATGAGTCGGCATGACCCCGTCGACCCGGTCACCCGCGCACGACTGCTGAGCGTCAAGATTCCCATCATTTACGACCTGGCAGAGGCAGCGCGCATCCTGGGACTCTCCGAGTCCTACCTGCGATCAAAACTTCGTGACCGCACGTTCGCCGGCATGAAGCGTGCCGGACGATGGGCGATGACCGAGGCCCAGATCGAAGAAGCAATCGAGTCGATGTGCATCCAGGCACGGCCGGCCGACCCGCCCTCGCCGTCGGGGCTGTCACGCCAGAGTCGCTACGGCCGACGACTCCATCAGCAGCACGGCGCTTGAATAACTCCTGCCGCAAGGGATTGTCGAAGCGCCGGAGCATGAGGACTACCAGGCTGGCGACGTTGTCGATCGTTTTGTCCGACATCAAGACATGCACCGAACCCACCACGTCCTGTGGCCATCAACCGTGAGGCGGTCAGCTCAGCACCGAGCCGATCGCGTCGGCAGCCACCTGCGCACTGCGACGATCCAGATGCCCGTACACACCGATGGTCGTCTGGATGGACTCATGCCCCAGATGCTGCTGAATGATCGGCAACGGTACGTCGGCGGCGATCATCCACGACGCACACGTATGGCGCAGGTCGTGCACCCGTGGAGACTTCGTCAGCCCAGCTGCCAGGGCGCGCTCGCGGCCCGGCTTCCAGCCGCCGTTAAAGAACTCCTGGGCGCGAACGGGATTGCCCGCGCCGTTGGTGAACAGGAATCCCGGCGCGGTGAGGTCAACGACCTCCAGCGCCGCGGACGGCAAGCTGATGGTCCGGACCGACTTCTTCGTCTTCGGCGGACCGATCTGCGGTCGGTAGTCACCGGAGTACTTCCAGGCCTTGGTGATGCGACAGGTCTTAGCATCGGCATTGATGTCGGCCGCGGTGAGCGCGGTCGCCTCAGAGAAGCGCATGCCGGTGCTCACCAGCCAGGTCGCGAGATTCTTCCAGCGCTCGCGCTCGATGTGGTCGCGCAGCAGTCGGAACTCGCCCGGCGTGAGGAACACCGTCTCCTCGACACGGGTGTGCGGCAGGCGTCGGCCCTCGCATGGGTTCGACGCCATCACTCCAGCACGCACCGCAGCTTTGAACGCCCCGGACACGAAGCCATGCTTGTTCGAGATGGTCTTTCCGCTGCCGCCCAGCTGCTTCACCCATTGCGCGATCGTGGCCTCAGTGACCGCCGAGACGGGCATGGACCCAAAAACAGGATCGATGTCGCGAGCAACGTACGTGCGGTAGCGCGCCAGGGTCGCCGATTGCACACCGGTGAGGTTGTCGATGTGAGTGGTCAGCCACTCGGTGACGGTTGGAACGTGGCGCCCGATCTCGTCGAGCTCGATGACGCGCAGCGCGTCGTCCGGCCCGTGGTCCTCGAGCAGGGTCTTGAAACGCTCTGCAGCAGGCAGGTTCTCGAACGTCAGCGAGCGCTGGCGACCGTCGTGGCGCCACAGCACGCGGTAGGTGTTCCCGGCGCGGTTCTTCTGGGCGTGGATGCTTGCCACAACATCTGATGTTACGCCAATTGTTACGTTGTTCCCGACGTAACGTCGAAGGGTAGCCGTGAGCTGGACTTTTGTGGTGGAGCTAAGGGGATTCGAACCCCTGACCTACTCGATGCGAACGAGTCGCGCTACCAACTGCGCCATAGCCCCTGGTCGCTAGCAGGTTACCAGCCGGCGCCCATCACCCGTAAAACACGCGAACCCGTTCGGGCGATGT
>NZ_DATFZD010000406.1:0-12542 GCF_035314665.1 Mycobacterium sp.
CACGGCGCGGTGCATGCCCACCTCGGTCGCCCAGCGGCCCAACTCCGCTGCGGTAAGCCACGCGCTCGGCGTGGGGTTCTCGCGCCGAACGCCGTCTTCTCCAACGACCTCAGTCATCTCATACATGATGTTCTCCTCTAGCCGCGCTCGGCGCTACCGAATCGTGCTCCGGCGGGCCGGCGAGGTCACGTGTCGTCGCGTGCAACTCGTCGAACGCTAAATGAATCCGCTCCGTGAACAACTCTGCGTCCGGCAGCGTTCTCCCACACCCGTACACCGCGAAATTGAGCACTTTGTCGTAGCTCCACACGGTGGTGTTGACGCCCGCAGCGTATTTCAAATGGCCGCACGAGATGAAGTTCTCGATGCCCATCCCACCGATGTAGCGCTTCTCCCGCGGGCCCTTGACGTTGGACACCATCACATATCCGCTCAAGCGCGACCTCCGGGCCGCAGTGCGAACCGCCCTGAGCACGGGACGCAACAGGATCGGCGGGACAAGCGCGACCCAATCTTCGAACTGCACATGGCGGGCGGCCACCTGCGATTTCACCGACAAGGACTGCACATGAGCGGCCCGCAGGCGTTCCAGCGGATCCGCCAGGTGCGTCGGTAATTCAAATCGTCGAACCGTGACGGCATTCCCCCACAACCGGGTGTCGCCTTCCCTGCGGTTCTTGGCCGCGGTGTCGGCTATCACTGGACGGTCGGTCAGCATTGCCTCGTGGGCGAGGCACTCGCGAACCGCTCCAGCGACAATCGCGAAGACAACGTCGTTCACCGTCCCGGAAACGGTCTTCGCGATCTCCTTCACTTCGTCAAGGGGTAGCGAAACCCATGCAAAGGACCGGGTAGGCGTCAGCGGTCCGCGCCACGGGATCGTCGGCGCTCCCAACCTGGATGGTTGCCTCTTGAGCGACCCGCTCTTGCGACCTTTCGGGCGTGCCTGCCGCATCGCTCGTGCCATGCGAGGCACCTCTCGTCCAACCTCATGCCATAGGTCGCGCGCGCCGTCCCGCAGCACATCACTGCGGCTTGACGCCGCGGCGGGGTGTGGGACCGGCACAGCAACCGGCGGCGCATTCGGTTCGGGGCGCGACAACACGTCGAGCAACTCTGCGCACGTGCCGCCGTCGGCCATCGCATGATTCAGCTTCAGGACGCCGACCACCTTGGTGCCCTGGAAACCCTCCAGGAACCACAGCTGCCATGGAGGCCGGTCGGGCGGTATTCGTTCGGCGGCAAGTTCGCCGATCATGTGGCACAACTGCGTCTTGGTGCCGGGGTGGGGCAAGCGGACGTGCCGCAGGTGGTTGCGTACGTCGAATTCGGAGTCGACAACCCATACCGGCCGGTTGAGGCCGAGGGGCACCGGCTGCACTCGCCACTTCATCTGAGGAAGCACAGCCACCGCTCGTTGGAGCGCATCACCGATGCGCTCGAACTGGAAATCCTTGCTTGACGCCTCGTCGAACACCGCGATTTTCAATGTGTGCTGAGGTTCGATCCGGTCATCGAGGACAAACATGGTGTCATATCCCGATAGCCTGACCGTATCGTCGGACGACTGACTGATGTCCATCCTTCCGTCCTCTCCGCGGTACCGGCCGATGTGCGGCCTTAACCTGTTGTGCTCTACGCGGACCGAGGGTGCCAGCTCATGGCCTTGTACGTCTGTATAGCACAGGTGTGATCTACCGCACAATGCAGCCGCGTCGGCGGCGAAGTGCCGCGCACGGCCAGGCGGAGATTACGTGTGCTGGTCCGTGCTGACGAGGCGCGCCACTAGGTCCTTGCGGAGGATCTTGCCGGTGGCGCTGCAGGGCAACTCGTCGAGGATCAGGATCTCGCGGGGAACCTTGTAATTGGCCAAATGCTCCCGCACATGCTCTTTGAGCATGTCGGTTGTGGCCGACGCACCGGGTTGGAGGACCACGAAGGCGGCGAGCCGCTGGCCGAACTGCTCGTCATCGACGCCGATAGCGGACGCCTCCGCCACGGCAGGGTGGGCGGCAAGCACTTTTTCCACCTCGATCGGGTAGACGTTCTCTCCCCCGGACACGATCATCTCGTCGTCGCGGCCGACCACAAACAACCTGCCGGTCTCGTCGACATAGCCCAGATCACCGCAGGCCATGAAGCCGTCGTGGACATCCTTGGTTTGTCCGGATGTGTAGGCCTCGAACTGCGTGGTGGTGCGGGCGAAGATCTGGCCGATTTCGCCGCGCGGGACTTCGCGGCGATTCTCGTCGAGGATGCGAATATGCGTGCCGGGCATTAGCTTACCGGCGGTGTCGGGGGCCGTGCGGAGGTCCTCGGGCCCGGCAAGGGCGATCACCCCGACCTCGGTGGCGTTGTAGTTGTTGTAGATGACGTCGCCGAACTGGTCCATGAACCTCACCACAACATCGGGACGCATCCGCGAGCCGGCGGCACTGACGAACCGCAACGAACGCCCGCTGAACCGATTGCGCACCTCGTCGGGCAGTTCCATGATCCGGTCCAGCATCACCGGCGCCACACTCAGGCCGGTGGCGCGGTAACGGTCGACGAGTGCCATCGTGGCCGCAGCATCGAATGTGCGCCGCACCACCAGCGTGCACGACAGCATGGTCCCTAAGATCAGTTGTCCGAACCCCCATGCGTGAAACATCGGCGCGACCACCACCGTGGTCTCCTCGGCGCGCCATGGCAGCCGCAACAACAGCGCCGCTCCCTCGGTGGATCCACCCCCGGCAGAGCGCCGAGCGCCTTTTGGCGTGCCGGTGGTGCCCGAGGTCAGCAGGATCAACTTGCCCTTGCGGCCGGTCTGGGCCGGCCGCTGCCCGGCATGGCGCGCGATCAGCGTCTCCACCGTGGCGACGTCATCCGAGGGCTCGTCTGTCCAGGCGATGATGCGCTCGGTGTCCGGCTTTTCGCTGACCGTCCGATCGACACTGGCGCTGAACTCCTGGTCATAGACGATGACGTCGGGACGTTCCCGCAGCACGACGTCCGCAAGGGCCGGACCGGCAAACGACGTGTTGAGCAGCAGCGCGTCCGCGCCGATCCTCTCGGTGGCGGCGAGCGCATCAACAAACCCGCGGTGGTTGCGGCACATGATGCCTACCATTTGCGGTGTTCCGGCCGGCAACTGCTGCAAGGCGGCCGCGAAGGCGTTGGCGCGTGTGTCAAGTTCGCGATAGCTGAGCACACCGAGCTCGTCGATCAGAGCAGGACGATCGGGACAGCGCCGCGCCGACACGGCAATGCCGACGGTATTTGTGGCCCCTTCACGCAGCCTCGCCGCGGCCATCCGCAAGTACTTGTCGGGGCGCAACCCCACCAGCAGCCGCGCCTTCCTCAGCGCCCGCAGGGATTCCCGAAGTTCCGTAACCCGTTGTGGCAATGAGCGGCCGGACGACGTCACAGCAATCAGCCTAGGACAGGGAACCGGCGTTCGCGGGCCAGCCGGTCGAGGGCGGATTGCATCAACGAGCGGACGCGGGCGTCGACCTCGTCTACGTCGGGATCCCTTCCGAACTCAGCGACGACGTCGATCGGCTCCAACACCTGTGTGACGATCTTGGCCGGCAGGGGCAGGTTCGGCGGATAAAACACGCTCAACCCGAACGGAAAACCGATGCTGATCGGCAGAATGTCGACGCGAAAGCGCTTGAGACCCAGTCGCTTCGCCAGCCAATTACCCCGGGTCAGGAACAGTTGGGTTTCCTGGCCCCCGATCGACACCGCGGGCACAATGGGCACGCCGGCTTCAATGGCCGTCCTGATGTAGCCTGTTCGCCCGTTGAAGTCGATGGCGTTTTGGCCCAAGGTCGGCCGGTACGCGTCATAGTCGCCGCCGGGAAACACCAGCACGATTCCACCCGAGCGCAACGCCTTCGCCGCGTTTTCCCGGGTCGCGTGGATGATGCCGGCGCGGGGCAACCACCCTTCGAACGGTCCGACGAACACCTGGTTGTGGGCCAAGGTATACAGCGGCCGATCATATCCGAAGTTGTCATAGAACGCGGCGCCGAGGACTACCGCATCAACCGTCATCATGCCTCCGGAGTGGTTGGACACCATCAACGCACCACTCTCGGGCGGGAGTGATTCCATGCCTCGCACCTCTGCGCGGAACCACCGCTTGACGATGGGCCGCAGCACATTCATTTGCTGCTCGGTGAAGGCCTGATCCCACTGGCTGAGCTCTGGGCTGTCAGAATCGTTTGCGCTCAAAGCTTCTAGATGTCCTTGTCGTGTCGTGATGATCGACGAACACGTGGATCTACGCGTCTGCCGCTTCACGTACGTCGTTGAATGTGCCGTCGTCGGCGAGCGCGGCAATGTTGACCTGGTCGACGTAGCTCCAGACGATGATGTTTTGCGAGACCCATGCGCTATACGATCGTACAATAACAGTGGTACGTCTGTATAGCACAGTTCTTCGTCATGGGCAAGCGAGGAGCAGGCCGGCAATAGTTGTCGGCGCTTCGAATCGCGTGTCGAGTAAGCCGCCACCGGCGGCCCCCCGAGCACTCAATGGCGGCATGAGTAACCGCTGGCCCGCCCGACGAGACTCCTTGACCGCTGAGTCGACATGGTGCTATACAAACGTACAGTTCGAGGATTGGCCCGGGTCTGTCATGGAAAGTCCTTCCCGCTAATTGTTGGTGATGGATTCCATCGGTCACAACTTCCACGGAATCTGGCGCCACCCGCGCGCACGGAACCGGGAGTTCAAGACCCTGGACCTGTGGGTGGACTTGGCTAAGAAGGCTGAGCGGGCCAAGGTCGACGCGTTCTTCTTCACCGATGTCTTGGGCGGCTCGTCCAATAGCCAACGAGGCGATACTCGGCGAGGCATAACGGGGCTGTCGAACAGCTTCCCGGAACCCTTGGGAATCCTGAACAGTGTGTTGCGGTCGCCACCTCCCGCCTCGAGCAGCAGCACGCTCACGCCCGGATCGGCAGACAATCGGTTGGCGAGCACACAGCCGACGGACCCGGCTCCGGCGATGATGTAGTCAGAGCTCACCATTCAGTGTGCCCGTGCCCGCGGATTATGCGCTGATCCACACTCCGCCGTCGGCGTGCAGATTCTGGCCGGTCATCCAGTGGCTGTCGTCGGAGGCGAGGAACACGAAGATTGGAGAGACGTCGTCGTACGGATCCCCGATCCGCTTGAACGGGTTGTCCTTGAATGCGGCCCGCGCCCATTCCTGAACCTCGGGGCTGCGCTTGTGCAGTTGACTGTCGACGTTGTCGGTCCATCCGCCGGGACTGACGGTGTTGACCCGGATGTTGTATTCGCCCCACTCGCGCGCGACCACCCGAGACAGTCCGCGAATCGCTTCCTTGGCGGGCGCATAGCCGGCGTGGAATGTCGTGCCTTCGATGCCGCCCTTGGAGGAGGTGTTGATGATGGATGCGCCGGCACCGGGCTTGTCCCTCAGATGGGGAAAGCACAACTTCATCATGTGCCAGGTGGCGTATAGCGAGGTCTGCAACTCGATGTCGAGATCCTCCACGCTGAAGTCCAGGAAGCGGCGGAGATCGGTGATCCTGTGGGCGTTGTTGAGCAGAACGTCTATCGTGCCGAACCGTTCGACCGTCTTCTCGACGAAACGGACCAGTTCGTCGTAGCGCCCGACGTCGCAGCGCAGCGCCACGACCTCCGCGCCGTTCTCCTCGCAGAGTCGCTTCGTCTCCGCCAGCTTCTCTTCCTGGACGTCACAAATGGCCAGATTGGCCCCTTCGTGGGCGAAGCGGAGGGCGTGCTGCTTGCCCAGTCCGCTCGCGCAGCCAGTGATCACGGCGACCTTGCCGTCCAATTTGCCCATCAGTGCGCTCTCTTCTTCGAATGGTGTGGGCGGCCGTTCCCTATCCGGTGGGCGGCGGCTGCTGGAGGAACACGTCGAGGTGGCAGATCTTTCCGTCCTCGTCGAACTCGAAGACGTTCATGGAGTTCACGACGAGCTTGGTGTCACCGATTTGGTGGCGTTCTTCGACCTCGAAGTAGACGCGTTGCGGCAACTCGGCGATGCGCCGCACGGTGGTGTCGAAGGCTTGGGTGGCCTGCGCCCACCCGTTCACCATCTCGGTGTACTGCGCGAAATTTTGTACGTCGAGGAATGGACCGATTCGTTCGAACCCGTCGACTGCGATGAATTCGCCCAGTGGCGTCCAATCTTCGGGCGACTTCGCGGTGGGCACCAGCCGCTTCACGGTGTCCTGGTACTCGATGACCTTCTTCGTCAACGGCCCGTACTCGTTCATTGCTCGCTCTCTTCCTGGTGGGTAAGCGTGATGGCTTGGCGGGGACACGCCGCGACGGCGGCACGCATGTCACCCCAGTGCTGTTCGTCGGGGTGGGCGTCGGTGACGGTCACGACGTCCTCGTCGCCGAGGTCGAATACATCGGGCGACAGCTCGGCGCAAATGCCGTGCCCTTCGCACAGCCGCGGGTTCAGGTGGACGGTGACGCGTTCGGTCACATGTAGATCCCGCCGTTGACGTTGATCTGTTGCCCTGTGATGTAGCCGGCGTCCTCGGAACACAGGAACTCGCACGCGGCGGCGACATCCTCAGCGGTACCGACTCGTTTGAGCGGCAGCATCGCCCCGATGTCGTCCAGGCTGGCGGGCAGCGTGCCGTCCGCTTCGGCGGCGCGGGCCATTGGGGTGTCGACGAGTGCTGGCGGGATGGTATTAACCGTGATCCCGTTGCCGGCGAACTCGGCCGCCAATGCCCTGGTCAGTGCGATAACGCCACCCTTGGAGGCCACGTAGTCGGCTTGTCCGGGTGCCGCTGCTTGTCCGGCGGCCGAGGAGATGGTGACGACCCGGCCCCAGCCGGCTTCGATCATGTCAGGGACGGCTGCCTGCACGCAATTGAAGGTCCCGGTCAGATTGATAGATAGCGTGCGGTTCCACTGTTCGATGCTGAGTTCGGTGAACGCCGCGTAGGAGGTGATGCCTGCACTGGTGACGGCGATGTGGATCGGGCCGAGTTCCTTGCGGGCCGAGGCGATCGCCTCCTGCACGCCCGACCGGTCGGTGACGTCGACCTCGTATCCCCGTGCGTCGAACCCCTCGTCCTGCAGTGCCGAGAGCTGCTGCTTGAGGATGTCACCCCGCAGATCGAGGATGGCGACCTTGTCGCCCCGCCGAGCCAAACGTCGGCTGATGGCGGCACCGATACCGGACGCTCCGCCAGTGACCACGGCGACTCTGCTCATGGATCCTGCTCTCTCTCTGTCGAGTGTCGTGTCAGTCAACCGGGGTGAGCACCAGGTGCAGGTTGCTCAGCCCGCGGACGATGAAGGTGGGGTCGTAGTCGAAGCGGCGCTGACCTTCAGGTCCATGGTCGGCTTCGGAGAGCGAGATGTCGCTGGTGCGGTCCAGGAAGCATTCCAGTGTGACGCGCCCCTCGGCGCGGGCCAGCGGGCCGCCCGGGCAGGAGTGGGCGCCGCGGCCGAAGGCGATGTGTTCGCGCACATTGTGGCGCCCGAGCAGACACTCGGTGGGCCGCTCGAAGCGGCTGTCGTCACGGTTGGCGGCCCCCGGGTGGATCATCACCGTGGTTCCGGCCGCGATGTCGACCCCGCCCAGGGTGGTCGCGACGCGGGCCATCCGGAAATCGCTCATCGTGGGGCTCTCCAGCCGCAGCACTTCTTCGATGAACTCGGGAATGAGCTTGCGGTCGGCTCGTAGCCGTTGTTGAATCTCCTTGTTCTCCGCGATGACTCGAAGTGCGGCGGCGAGCATCCGGGCCGAGGTGTCCTGGCCCGCACCGAAAATGAACGTCGCCGTACGCACGATGGCATCGACTTCTGGCAGCGAGCCGTCTTCATAGGTGGCGCTGGCCAACTGGGTCAGGATGTCGTCGCGTGGGTTCGCACGCCGGTCCTCGACGTAGTCCCCGAACTTCTGAAAAAGAAACTCCAGCGGGTTGACGGGAAGTGTCTCCTCTTGCCCGACGACGCTGATCGTGCTGCCCACCAAGACCTGCTGGACCTCCGGGCGATCCTCCTCAGGTACACCGAGCAGGTCGGCGATCGCCCACGTGGTGAACGGCTTGCCGTACTCGCTCACGACTTCGCACCGGCCGGTGCCCATGAAAGCGTCCATGCAGCGGTCAGCGATCCCGGCCAGCGCCGCCTCATTTTCCTTGAGCCGGCGCGGGGTGAGCAGTTTGCGCAGCAGGTTGCGTTGGGCTTCGTGGTGCTCCCCGTCCATGGTCACCATGAACTCGCTGAACGGCCATTGGTCGCGCGAGCTGTCGATGACCTCGGTGATGTCGGTGACTTCGGGTGACGGAGTGACGACGGGCGGAAAGGGTCCGCCCACCGAGTTGCACGACGAGTAGGTGGCCGCGTCACGGTAGACCTCGACCGCCTCGTCGTAACCAGTGACCGCGACCACCCCCCTGTGGGCCACGGGATGCACCGGGCATCGGGATCGCAGCGTGTCGAAGTATCGGTACGGATCGGTGACGAGCGCCCTGTCGGTGAAGAAGTCGGCGGCGTCCACGTCTACCCGGTCCGCGTCCGCCACCGCCGACGTTCGATTTCCAACAGGCTGTTCCTCGCTCGCCACCAAGGCTCCTTCCCACTCCACAGGGGGCTACCGGCCCCGCTTGTACACTTGTATAGTCCATACGAGTGTAAAAGCGCAAGGCTTCCACCGGACCGGCCGAAATTCCGCCTGTGCAAGCTCATTTCAACTACAACGGGTGGCACACCCCACCGCGTGGCACGAGAGGACGTACGTGATGGCTCGGATGGATCCGCTACCGGTGAAGAGCTGGCCCCCGGAGATGCGCGATGCGCTGGCCGCCATGCCACCGCCGGGGGCGCGTTACACCCTTACCAGCGAGGGTCGCCCCAGCGGATTCAACGTCCTCGGCGCGATGGCGCATCACCCACGTTTGGCAAAGGCGTTCTTCACCCTGAACGCCCATCTGCTGTTGACCACCAGCCTGACCGAACGTCAACGGGAACTCGTCATCATGCGCGTGGCGGCGTTGAGGCAGTGCACCTACGAGTGGGCGCAGCACCTGTTCATGGCCCGCGATGCGGGCATGTCCGACATCGAGATCTCCTGGATCGCTTGGGGTCCGGACGCGCCGACGTGGAGCGCGGGCGACGCCTGCCTACTGCGCGCCGTCGACGAACTCGTACTCGACGGGGTCATGGGGGATTCGACCTGGAAGGAACTCGCCGAGCACCTCAACGGTCAGGAGATTCTGGACGTCATCTTCACGGCCGGGTCTTACGCGATGTTGGCTTCGATGCTGGACAGCCTCGGCATCGCACTCGATGATGACCTGCGAAGCGGCGTCGCCGCGTTGACCGACCCGTCCACGACGACCGACGTTTGAAGGCGGCCCTGGCACTCGGAGGTGGGAAAGACGGCAGCCAATCGCCGGCTGGGCGCGGAGGCGACCCGAAAGCAGCTGCTCGACGCCGTCGAGCGGGTGTTCTTCAAGGACGGCCACGCCAAGGTGAGTTACCGGGTAGCGGCCGCAGGCGCCGGTGTGACTCCCGGCCTCGTTCAGTACTACTTTCCGACGATCGACGCCTTGTTCGCGGCCATGATCCGGCGTCTGATCGATCGAGACATCGCTCGTTGGAACGACGGACTGAAGAGCCGTTCTGACGAACCGCTGCGGGTGCTCTGGGAGTACAGCTGGAGTGAAGCCGCAGGAGCCTTCGGCACCGAGATGATGGCGCTCGGCGCGCGCCGACCCTCACTCCTACCCCTCATCTCGGACGGGACCGAGCACATTCGGAAGGTCCAACTCCAGGCGCTCGAACAGAAGTACCGCAGTTTCAGCTTCCTCGATGAAGTCTTTCCACCAGACGCGATGGTGCTCCTGGTGACCAGCATCCCCAAGGTACTTTCGCTGGAGCAAGGTGTGCAGGTGACGATGGCGCACCGCTCACTCATCAAGGCCTTCGAGCGCTATCTCGACACCGTCGAGCCCAAGACCCGGTCTCGGGCGGCCGGCTCGTCGGCACGCAGGGGCCCCAACCGCCGCTCGCCCCGACCGCGAGAATGACGACCACGAAGCCCGCAGCGGCCCGCCGACTCTCGGCCCGCTACCCGGGTGCTGAAGACCAATGCGCTGCTTTCCTCCTACTCCCTCGGCAAGGCGCGTTTCTCTCAGGCGCGTCTCTTACCGCGGTCCGTAGGCGGCGCCGCCGTCGATGAAGAAGGGGTGTCCAGTCAGGTAACGCGAGGCGTCACTGGCCAGGAACACGATCACGGGTCCGAGATCGTCATCCGCGTCGCCGACATAGCCAATCGGGAACGCGGACTCGATAGTTTGACGATTCTCCGGGCTGATCGCCATCCACTCCTTCATTGGGTCGGTGACCACTGCTGGGTAGATCACGTTCACCGTGATGCCCAATCTGCTCCAGTCCGTCGCGGCCGCGTAGGTGAGCGACGCGATTGCGCCCTTGGCCATGGCGTAGTGGCCCAGGTTTGGCACTCCGCCCCTCGCGGCGCCGGAGGCGGTGTTGATGATCCGGCCCCAGGTCTGCTTCTTCATGTGAGGAAAGCAGGCCTGCATGAAACGCAGGCTTGCCACCGGACCCGAATACAGGGACGTCGCCACGACATCGTCGGTGAGCTCCTCCCAGGGAATCGGGTCCAGGCCACCCTGCGCATTGTTGACCAAAATGTCTACCGTGCCGTACTTCTCGACGGTCTGGTTGACGACGTCTTCGATCTGAGACTTCTCCCGAACGTCGCATTGCAGCGCCAGGCACTCCCCGCCAGATGCCGCGATCTCGTCCTGGACGCTCATCAGATCCTCGTAAACCAAATCGCAGGCAACCACCTTCGCGCCGGCGGCGGCCAGAGCCGTCGCCTCTGCCTTGCCAATGCCCCGTCGGGCACCGCTCACGATGGCGACCTTGCCGTCCAGTAGGCCTCGCTGTCCCATGTCGTTCTCCTTCGATAAAGGTCTTATCGCACCGTCGGCTCCGGTGGGTCCACTAGGCCGGTACTTCCCGACGCGTCGCTGTACGATCGTACAGCGTTGTGATCTAGTCTCGTGCCAATACAGCCGAAGGAGTTTCGTTGACCATTCGTGCCGAACCGACCAACCAGAAGGTCATGAACGTGAGCCACCAGGGTGAGCACCTGCTGCCGACGGGCGTCCGCGAAGCATTCGATCCACACTTCACCGCCGCAGTGCGGGCCTTCGCCAAGCTATTCCAGGGACCCCGTTACGGTGGCGGAGCATTGTCGGTCTACCTGCACGGCCGTCGTGTCGTCGACGTGTGGACCGGCTGGGCCGACCGGCACGGCACACGGCTCTGGACCGCCGATACGGGCGCCTTGGCGTTCTCGTCGACGAAGGGGTTGACCTCGGCCGTCATTCACCGGCTCGTAGATCGAGGACTGCTGTCCTACGACGTACCGGTCACCCAGTTCTGGCCAGAGTTCGGCGCCAACGGCAAGGCCAAGCTCACCGTGCGTGACATCATGGCGCATCGCGCGGGCTTGTCGCGCCTGACGGGCGTCACCACGACGGAACTGCTTGACACGCGTCGCATGGAAGAGCGCCTTGCCGCCGCCCCAGCGGACGGCCTCGTCGGAAGATCGGCCTATCACGCCCTGACCTACGGATGGCTGTTGTCCGGTTTGGCCCGGTCGGTCACCGGTAAGGGAATGCGCGAACTATTCCGTACCGAACTCGCCGAGCCGCTCGACACCGACGGCTTACATCTGGGCCGCCCCGCACTGAGAGCTCCGACCACGGCGGCGCAAACGCTGTTGCCTCAAAGCGCCACGGTCAGTGCGGCATTCGACGTCCTCGCACCAAGGCTGTCCGCCCTTCCCCTGTCGGGCATGTTGGGCGCCCTGCACGCGCCCGGCGTGCTCGGGCTGCTGCAGGGGGACATGGGCTTCCTCGATGCCGAAATACCCTCAGCCAACGCCGTGGTGACCGCACGGGCCCTGGCGAAGACCTACGGTGCAATTGCCAACGGTGGTCTGGGGCCGCAGCACCCACGCCCCAACCAGCCCTCCTGATACGTGCCGCCATCGGCCTACCGCTGCCTTAGGCCGTGCACGCGTGCCCTCTGCGCATGGACCCCCATCGGTTCACGTCACGCCGATCGCGGCCCCAACTCATCGACACGTAGGCCGTCCTAACTCAACCCTTCCGCCGAACATCACACCTCTTGCACTTAGGTCTCGGAATAGCAACATTTCGTCAGGACGATTTAAGATGGGCGGTATGGATGCTAAAGGCGCGGGGCCTGCGTGCCCCCGTTGCGGCCTGCCGATTGACGCGCCCCTTCCCGGCGACGAACCGCGCCGAGGTCGGCGCAGGATCTGGTGCTCGACTGCCTGCCGGCGGGCGGCGCACGCCGAGCGCGCTGCCGCCGAACGTGCCGGCACCGCGGTTCGCGTCATCGAGGTTCCGCGGTACTCCCCCGCGGTTGTTCGGCCGGTGATTGTCCCCCGCCCTCCGACGATTGAAGACCTCGAAATACACGTACTCAACGACCCCGACCACTGCGCCTGGGTCCTTGCTCA
>NZ_DATFZD010000407.1:0-2407 GCF_035314665.1 Mycobacterium sp.
ATGGAGGTAGCCATAATGCCTCCTGGTTTTATGTAAGGAAGGTCGTTAACGATCGCTAAGCTCGCTCGCACCGTTATGCGTCCCGACCACCAGCGATCCCACCGCGCCAGTGTGCCTACCAGATTCCGCAATTCAGCCGCATGTCGACGGCAACTGAATACTGACCACTGCGCGGCAACTGAATTTTGACCAGCTTCCTGGAGAGCCTTGGCTGAGCGAGCCAAGGAGGAAGCGAGTGTTGAGCGTGGAGGACTGGGCAGAGATCCGGCGGTTGCGCCGGTCGGAGCGGCTGTCGATTTCAGAGATCGCGAGGGTGTTGGGGATTTCGCGGAACACGGTGAAGGCGGCGTTGGCCTCTCCCGGTCCGCCGAAGTATCGGCGTGCTCCGGTTGGGTCGGTGGCCGATGAGGCCGAGCCCAGGATCCGGGAGCTGCTGGCGGCGTATCCGAGGATGCCGGCGACGGTGATCGCTGAGCGGATCGGATGGTCGTATTCGATCCGAACATTGAGTGGGCGGGTGCGGGAGCTGCGCCCGTTGTATCTGCCGCCGGATCCAGCATCGCGGACGACCTATCCGGCGGGCGAGATCGCGCAGTGCGATTTCTGGTTTCCCGATGTGGTGGTGCCGGTCGGGTGCGGCCAGGTCCGCACTGCGACGCAGTTGCCGGTGTTGACCATGGTGTGTGGGTATTCGCGGTGGGCATCAGCGGTGTTGATCCCGACCCGCACCGCTGAAGACCTCTATGCCGGTTGGTGGCAGCATCTTTCGGTGCTGGGCGCCACCCCACGGGTGTTGGTGTGGGACGGCGAAGGGGCGGTTGGGCGATGGCGGGCACGCCAACCCGAACTCACCGGCGCGTGCCAGGCGTTTCGCGGTACCTTGGCGGCTAAAGTGCTGATCTGCAAACCGGGCGACCCCGAAGCCAAAGGACTCGTTGAACGCTTCCACGACTACCTGGAGCGGGCGTTTCTGCCGGGCCGGGTGTTTAGCTCACCGGCAGATTTCAACACCCAGCTGCAGGCCTGGTTAGTGCGGGCCAATCATCGCCAACACCGCGTGCTGGGATGTCGCCCAGTTGACCGGATCGAGGCCGATAGCGCGGCGATGCTGACGCTGCCGCCAGTGGCGCCGACAGTGGGGTGGCGAACCTCAACACGGCTACCGCGCGATCATTACGTGCGGTTGGACAGCAATGACTACTCGGTGCATCCGGCCGCGGTCGGGCGGCGCATCGAGATCACCGCGGACCTGCACCGTGTCCGAGTTTGGTGTGACGGCACCCTGGTCGCCGACCACGCCCGGCTGTGGGCCAAACATCAGACGATCGCCGATCCCGACCACCTCGAGGCCGCCAAGGTGTTGCGCAGGAAGCATTTCGAGGTAGTCGCGCACCCATCCGGGGTCGAGGTTGAACAGCGCCGACTGGCCGACTACGACGCCCTGCTGGGCCTGGACGGGCCGGTGGCCTGATGGCGGCCAAGACCACCAGCAGCCGGGATGTGACCGCCGAGCTGGCGTATCTGACCCGGGCCCTGAAAGCACCGACGCTGCGTGGGGCCGTCGAGCGCCTCGCCGAGCGTGCCCGCACCGAAACCTGGAGCTATGAGGAGTTCCTGGCCGCCTGCCTGCAGCGTGAAGTGTCCGCCCGCGAATCCCACGGGGGCGAAGGCCGCATCCGGGCCGCCCGCTTCCCGTCACGGAAGTCGTTGGAGGAGTTCGACTTCGACCACGCCCGCGGTCTCAAACGTGACACCATCGCCCACCTGGGAACCCTGGACTTCGTCACCGCCAAAGACAACGTCGTGTTCCTCGGACCACCAGGCACCGGGAAAACACACTTGGCGATCGGGCTCGCCATCCGCGCCTGCCAAGCCGGCTACCGGGTCCTGTTCGCCACCGCCTCGCAATGGGTCGACCGACTCGCCGCGGCCCACCACGGCGGCACCCTGCAAGCCGAACTGATCCGCCTGGCCCGCTACCCCCTGCTCGTCGTCGACGAGGTGGGCTACATCCCGTTCGAGCCTGAAGCCGCCAACCTGTTCTTCCAACTGGTGTCCTCCCGCTACGAACGAGCCAGCCTGATCGTCACCAGTAACAAGCCCTTCGGCCGCTGGGGCGAGGTGTTCGGCGACGACGTCGTCGCGGCTGCCATGATCGACCGCCTCGTGCACCACGCCGAGGTCATCGCGCTCAAAGGTGACAGCTACCGCATCAAAGACCGCGACCTCGGCCGCGTCCCCACCGTCACGGCCGACGACCAATGAAACCCGAGCTGGTCAATTTTCGATTGCCGACAGCTGGTCAAAATTCGGCTGCCGTTGACATGCTGGCTCTAGAAGGACGTCAGCCCGAGGACAACGAGGTCGAGGCGGCTACAGACTTCATCAATGGAGCTCCTGATATCCC
>NZ_DATFZD010000408.1:0-21903 GCF_035314665.1 Mycobacterium sp.
GCCATCGACGCCGATGGCGGGCGCGTTCGTCTTCGGCTCGATATCGCCTATGACGGCACGGATTTCGCCGGCTGGGCTACGCAGTCGGATCAGCGAACGGTCGCGGGTGTTCTCGAGGAGGCACTCTCGACGGTCTTCCGGACCGAGGTGCGGTTGTGGGCGGCCGGGCGCACCGACACCGGCGTGCATGCCACCGGTCAGGTCGCCCATGTCGATATTCCGGTGGATGCGCTGCCCAACGCCTACCCTCGTTCGCCCCGACCGACCGAAGCGGAATTCCTGCCGCTGGTCCGGCGACTGGGGCGGCTGCTGCCCGCCGACGTTCGCATCCGCCGGATCATTCGTGCGCCAGCGGGTTTCGACGCACGATTCTCGGCGCTGCGCCGCCACTACGTCTATCGGCTCTCGACGGCGCCGTACGGGGTGGAGCCGCATCAGGCCCGCTACATCACTGCCTGGCCGCGCCCGCTCGATGTGGACGCGATGACCGAAGCCTCTCGAAACCTGTTGGGGTTACACGACTTCGCGGCATTCTGCCGTTACCGCGAAGGTGCTACCACTATTCGCGATCTGCAACGGCTGGACTGGGGCCACGATGGTCACCTGATCACCGCATACGTCACCGCCGACGCGTTCTGCTGGTCGATGGTGCGGTCGCTGGTCGGTGCGCTGCTGGCCGTCGGCGAACACCGGCGCACCGCAACGTGGTGCGCCGGGCTACTCACTTCGACGCGGCGGTCCAGCGACTTCGCCGCCGCACCGGCGCGGGGTTTGACGCTGATCGGCGTGGATTACCCGCCGGAGGGCGAACTGCAGGCGCGCACGCTGATCACTCGCGAATTACGCACCCGCGACTGAGCTTTGGTTAGAGCCTGCCGGCGACAAAGCTTGCGGCCTGATCGACCAGCCCGGAAGTGATGTACGAGTTCTGTAGATGCGACGACCAATGCAGATCGTGTATGCCTCTCGTGCAGATCGGGTCGCCGCCGGCGCATAAGTCGATGGTCTTACCGGCGAAGGCTGGGCTGAAGTTGGGGACCGGGCCGAGCACCCGCTGGGTGCCGTTACCGAACAGGGCGACCCCCGCGATGTGCTGGTCCATGTTCGGCGGCATGGGATCGGTGTAACCGAACCCGGGTCGGTTCATTGCGACCACGACGTCAGCCGCCGCCGCACCCAGCGAATAGCCGCCGAGCACCAGCTTGGTGTTCGGGCAGCTCGCCACCATCTGTTGCACGTGGGCGCTCATGTCGTTAGAGCCGTCGGTGATGCTGACGTCGGCGGGATAGTTGACCCCGTAGGAGCCGATCGTCATGTGCGGCACCTTCTTCTGCAGCGAGTTGATGAAGGCCTGGCCGACCTCGCCGACGCCGGGGGCTTCTTCGCGACCGCGGGCGAAATCTACTTCGGCGTCCGGGCACCCCGCGGACGCCTTCGGAATCGGCCCGCCGGCTGGGAATGGCGCCAGTGCCGGGGCGATCAGCAGCCCCGCGGCGAGCAACCCGGCGGCGGCGAAGCCGACTAGCCGCTTTGCCGCGCTCGGAGCAAATTTCATGAGCGGATGGTATCGAGCAAAGCTAATGACTTGCTGATACTGCCTGCAGGGTTGGCTTAATCACTCGCGCGGCCTTCCAGCCGCTCGAAACGATTACTGCAGCTTGCCCGCGACGAAGTCGGCGGCCTGATTGACCATTCCGGCCTGGATGTATTGCGACGCGGAGTGCTGCGGCCAGTTGTCGTTCCAGGTGTGCGGGTCGGCCGGGTTGCAGACGGGGTCCGCGCCGTGGCACATGTCGATGGTCCGGTCGTTGTAGGCCGGGTTGAAGTTCGTGATCGGCCCGACCCACTGGCTGCCGTTGCCGAACAGCGCGACCGCCGCGATGTGCTGGTCAGAGCCGGGCGGCAGCGGCTCGGTGAACCCGAACGCGGCGATGGGAGCCGCGACCACAACGTCGGTGACCGCTGCGCCCAGCGAGTAGCCGCCCAGCACAATCCGGGTGTCCGGGCAGGCGTTGATGGTGTTCTGGACGTGAGTGCTCATGTCGTTGGCGCCGACGTCGACCTCGGTGTCGGCGGGGTAGCGGACCGCGTAGAGGCTGACGTTGCGGTTGACCTTGGACCGCAGCGAGCTGACGAAGGCGTTGCCGATAACTCCGGCGCCGGGCGACTCCAGACGTCCGCGGGCAAACACCACCTCGACGGGAGAGCACGAGGCCGACGCCGTCGGGATCAAGGTCGGGATGGTCGCGGGTGCAAGCGCCAGCGACGCGGCGAGCAGCGCGGCGACGGCGAACCGACCCAATCTGCCCGGAACCGATTGTGGCGGTGGGTTTATCGAGCGCAGCCTCATGGGCCGATACTAATGCGCCGACGGGATATCAGCGCAGGCAGTTCTACGTCAGTGAAATACCGCGGGCTGCGTTTGATCGACCACGGACGGAAGCGGGGCTTCGGGTCCAGGCCCTGGCGTGGGCCCCTGCCCCGGGAAAGGCCCAGGTGGCACGCCCATCGGCCCAGGTGGAACGCCCATCGGACCTTGGGGTGTGCTCGGTGACAGCACCCCGAGAAGCCTGGTCTGGACGAAGCTGGCCGCCTGGCTGGTGTAGACGGGCACGTACCCCTCGGTGTGCCCGCTCCACTGGTTGCCGGGCCCCGCGTGACAGATCGGGTCTTCGGGGTTGCAGTAATCGACGGCCTTGGCGGCGAACAGCTGGCTCTGCTGCGATATCGGCCCGCCGCCGCGGTCGGCGGGGTTGCCGAAGGTGGTCACCGCGACGACGTTGTTCGCGTATTTGGGTGGTAGCGAGGCGCCCCAGCCGATGCCGCCGATGGGAACTCCGGTGACGATGTCGATCACCGATGCGCCCTGCGAGTATCCGCCGAGCACCTGCGGGGTGTTGGGGCATTTGTCGGCCACGTCTTTGATGTGCTTGATGGCGTCGTTGGCGCCGTCGCCGCCGTGCAACTGCAGCAGGCTGGCCTTGTAGTTGACCGGGTAGGCGTCGATGTTCTTGCCGGTGCTCTGGCGCAGGTTGTCGACGAGGGACTGCCCGACGTGTCCCAGACCGGCGGGCTCGTCGGTGCCGCGGGCGAAGGTCAGCGCGATGTCCGGGCAGTTGTCGGCGCCGGCCGACGGGACGGCCCGGGGAACGGCGCTGGGTGCAAGCAGCAGGACACCGGCGGCCAGCAGCGCGGCGGCGCTCAGGCCGGCCCAGCGAAAGCTGCGTGACCAGCGACGATGGGACCCCGGACGGCTGATGCGGTTGATGCTCACCAGGCGATTTTAGCGAGAATCGGGTCCACGGTCACATCGGCGGCTGCGGAGGATCCCGCCGTGGGAATGCTCCAGCCGCCGTAGCCGCCGCAGAGGAGATCGGGTAGTGCGTCAGCATTAAGTCTCGATGGGCGTTCGGGGCACATTGACCGACCTGCATTTTTTTTCTGTCTATCAAATTAGACTAGAAAATGTCTAACCGACTAGACTATGCTTGTGGCGACAGACGAACCGCGGCGAGACGTCATAAAACGACTCAAGAAAGCCGGCTTTGAGCTGGTGAAAGCGGAGGACGAGTGATGCGCGAATACAAGGTCAAGGTCGAGCGTGATGGCCGCTGGTGGATGATCCACGTTCCCGAGATCGACCAAATCACCCAGGCGCGCCGTATCAACGAAATCGAAGACATGGCGCGCTCACTCATTGCGATCAGCACTGATCAACCAATCAGCGAGATCACCGTTCACGTCGCGAACATCTGCGTCGACGGGGTCGATGTGCTTGAGGGTGCCGCGCAGGTAACCCGCCTGCGCAATCGTGCCGTCGAAGTCGAGCAAGAAGCGGTCGCTACGGCCAGTGACTTTGCGGTCCGGTTGACCAAGGCAGACGTGCCCGTTCGTGACATCGCCACACTCATCCACGTATCGCCACAGCGTGTCAGCCAGTTAACCAACGGTTGACTCGTCGGCCAATCAATCCCAGCAACGCGGCGATGTTGCGGGCCGTCCAGACACGGTTTTAATCTGGGTAGCCATCGCTGCCGTGGTCACTAGGCCGCCCCCATTAGGTTGAACTGTGGATCGACGATAAATCACGCCGTCACCACGGAATATCGTGAAGCCAGCTGGTCCGGGGAGTTGGGGGACTGATGGCATCGCAATCGACCACTCGGCTCCACATCAGCGGGTATCGATTTCTGCTGCGCCGAATCGAATGCGCGCTACTGGGCAGGGACATCCGCGGGGTTAACGAACCGATCCGCGCATCGATGCAGTCGCTAATGACCGGCTGGGTGCTGGCGCTCATCATGCTGGCTGGATGCGCGGTCCTGGCCATCGTGCGCCCACAACCAGCGGCGACGAACGCACCAATCGTGATGGGCAAACAGTCCGGGGCACTGTACGTCCGGGTAGGTGAAACCCTCCATCCGGTGCTGAACCTGGCCTCGGCCAGGCTGATTGTGAGAACGAACGTTGACCCGCAGCCGATAGCTGAGTCGGAATTGGGCCACAGCAAGCGGGGTCCCCTATTGGGCATCCCCGGCGCGCCGCAATTTCTGGCGGCGCCGCTCGCCGAGGACGAATCACGGTGGGCCGTCTGTGACGGCCCTGATCGCGCAGCGCCGAGCACGACGATCGTCATCGGCCGGGCCGACGGACCATTGTCGCACCTTCTGCCGAGCGGACAATCCGTGCTGGTCAGGCCCGTCACCGGCGGGTCGACCTACGTGCTTTACGACGGTCGCCGCGCCGTGGTGAATCTGGATGAGCCCGCGGTTGCGCACGCACTGGCGCTGGACGGTCAGGTCCCACTGGCGGTGTCGCCGACGCTGTTGAACGCCGTCCCAGAGGCACCGCCCATCACGGCGCCGCGGATTCCTGACGCCGCCGGCCGCGGACCAGCGGCGCTGCCGGGATTTCCGGTCGGCAGCGTCCTCCGCGTCGCCCGCGCCGACGGCGACGAGCACTACGTCGTACTCAGACACGGGATTCAGCGGATCGGGCAGGTTGCCGCGGATCTGCTCCGATTCACCGACTCGCGAGGCACCCGCACCGCCATCTCGGTCGCGCCCGACATCATCCGCGCCACTCCGACGGTGACCGAATTGCCAGTGGACACATTTCCCGACCGGGCGCCCTCGACATGGAATGCCAGCGGTTCGGCGCTCTGTGTCAGGTGGGGGCATGCGGCGTCGGGTGGCGCCGATATCTCGTTTTTGGCCGGCGGCCTGCCGATCCCGGCCGAGGACGAGCCGGTGAAGTTATCGCAGGCCGACGGAAAGGGCCCAGCGGTCGACGCCGTCTACCTATCGCCGGGGCGCAATGCATATGTACGTGCCACCGGACTGTCCGGAGACAACCCCCGCGCCGGCATCCGATACTTGATCACGGACACCGGCGTGCGATTCGCCATCCACGATGACGACGCGGCACACGACCTGGGGCTGCCCGATACAGCGATCCCGGCGCCCTGGCCGCTATTGGCCAAACTGCCTGTCGGTCCGGAATTGAGCAGGGCGAACGCCTCAGTCGCCCAGGACGCTGTCGGTGGCGCGCGATCGACTGCCGGCTCGCGGTAGCCGGGCCGCCAGTGTGCCGATGATCAGCACTACCGCAAGCACGCCACCGCAGATCGCTGCGCCAATGAATGCCGTGTCCCGCGAACCGTGATGCGCCGGCGCGGCAAGCGGCGGCGGCGCAATCCGCATCGGTGGTCGTGGTGGCAGACGAGCCGGGCTCACAGGTGGATCGGTGCTGACAGCCGCGAGGAAGTCGACAACGCCGGTGCCGACCAGCGGATCCCACCCGCCGGGCGGATGATGCGCGGTGGCCTCGATACGCTGCATGACCTGGCGAGCCGTCAGCTTCGGGAACCGCGATCGGATCAACGCCGCCAGACCGCTCACCACCGGAGCGGCGTAGCTGGTACCCGAAAGCGGACTCGAACCATTCGGCCCACCAAGGCTATTCACTAATCCATCGCCTGACGGGCTCAGTGACACCACCCCCTCGCCGGGGGCAGCGACATCCACCCAAGGCCCAGCAAGGGTGAACGACGAAGGTTCGCCGTGCGCGTTTACCGAGCCCACGGTCAGCACGTAGTCGTCGTACCAAGCCGGACTGACAACAACCGTCACCGTTTCCCACGTCGGTTGCGGTGACTGAGTAGGACACTGCCCGGCGCCAGTATTGCCGGCGGCGACCACCACGACGGCGTTCTTGACGTCAACCGCGTAGGACAGTGCAGCGCCGAGCGCGCGATCGTCGAGCGCCGATCCGGTGCGGATGCAGGCGACCGAGGAGATATTGATTACCGAAGCACCGAGATCTGCGGCCGTTCGAACAGCTTTCGCCATGGTGCTGACGTCACCGAAGCCGGAGTTGGACGAATCCGCCATTGCGCCGAACTTGGTGCTGGACTGGCGGATGCTGATCAAACTGACGTCCGGAGCGATCCCGCTGAAATCGTCCACATGACGAGGATCCGTTGCGGCGGCTATGATCCCGGCCACCGCGGTCCCGTGTCCGTCACAATCCTGGGTGCCGTCGCCGGTGAATACGTAGTCCCCGCCGGCCGCCGTCTTGGGGAGCCGTGAGTGCGGCGCAACCCCCGTGTCGATGACAGCGACCCGTTGGCCCGAACCACGGGTCAACTTCCAAACCTGTGGTAGGTCAAGCCCGGAGAGTTGAGTGGAGGAGTTGGCCCTGCCCCCGTCGGGACCTACAGACGGCACTGCGCACATCTGCCGCTGCACGGTGGGCTGCGGCGGCATTGGCGGCGCGGGCTCGGGTAACCGGCTGTTGTCGATCGGCGGTGGCGAGACGGCACGTGCGGCCGGTACGCCGCATTGGGGCAGTGCGGTGATTACCAGCACCGTTGCACACCGCAACGCCCTGGAATGTGCTGTGCTCATGGCAAGTTGATACCGCGCGCAGCGCCGTAAAGCCCGCAGATCCAGCACGCCAGCGGGCCGATGACTGCCAGCGCAAGATACTCCAGCATCTCGACGCTTCGACGCCCGATGGGAGAGAACGTCATTGTTTGGGTGATGAAGCCGAGGCATAGTGCGGCCCCGGCCAGCATCATCGACGCGGCGGCTATGTACGGCGTGCGCACCGGATAGGCGACGCCGGCGATCACGAATGTGGCGCTGAGTGTTACGGTTCCAGACACCATTAGCGGCACGGATCGCGACAGGTCCCGGTGTGAGCCCGCCCGCAATAGCAATACACTGCCTGTGACGGTGGCGAACGCGATGCCAAGCAAACCTCGGCCACCGGCGAAATGCGATCCGGCTGCCGCGCCGACGGCTCCCAGGGCCGCCGCCCCGGAGAATGCGGCGACCAGGCTGGTTAGCCAGCTGTTGGCGCGAATTGCTCTGATGTTAAGCCGATGTCGAGCGAGCGCAAGCTCCTCGCGAACGGGATTCGGCTCTGACGTCACTTGTGAAGATAGTCCGGCGAGCATGATCGACAATGGTGCAGACGCTTCGACCAGCGCCAGCGAGATCGCCGCGGACGCCGCACCGACCGCCTGAAGCGGCGCGGCGGTGACCGCGCCCACAGCAGCCGCAGCCGTTTCGATTGTCGCAAAACATGCCAATGCCGTGAATGCAGTTGCGCGACAACCCATTACGCGGAGCGCGGTCGCCGATGTCGCCGTGGCCGCCGTCGCAAGCAGCGCGTTCGGTGCTCCCACCTCGCCGGGAACCGCCAGGAAACCTGCGAGGGCTGCGAATCCGCAAACTGCCAGACCCAGCGCGAGCCCGGCAGTCCTGTCGCGCAACACGCGGTAGGCCAGTACCGCCGCCGGCAGAGCAATCAAACCGGCCACCGCCGCTACGACGGCACAGCCGCTACGGCGGGCATCGTTGGTATCGAAAGCTGTTCGAAGCAAGACCGCTGCACCCGTGCCTGCCAGGCAACTCGCCGCCAGGATGCTGATGAGTCGGGCCGCTCGCCGGGTCCAAGGTCGCACGCTAGGGCCCAGCGACATCGATACCGCCTCCGCTACGTCATCGATGCGCGGTGGCGTTAGAACTACCGTCGCGTCGGTGAGAATCAATGTGGTGCCGTCACGGATACCCAACTGGGCCAGTGTCTTCGACGGGTTCAGCGGGATCTTCCCTGGCAGGGAAAGCTGATGGCGGGCTGCGACTGTCTGAGCGCGATGACCACCTTCTGCCAGAATGTCGACGATTGGCGGTATCAGCGACGCAATCGGCACTAACGCGGATAACGCCAAGTCGACGTGGAGGGAGTCGGCATAAACCGACACCCGCCGCAACCCTCCGCCGAGTTGGCAGGGTTCGCTGCTTTGGCGTGCTTCCACCCCTTGGTGCACTGCGACCTCCGTTCGCCGATGCGGCTGCTGATCCGGACGCTAACCGGTGGTGCGATGCCCGCGCATGCGTTGATCCACAGCCGACTTGCGGCCGATTGCGGTCGCACCTACGGTGCGGGCGCAGGAGGGTTACGTGGTGCAGCTCGATGGTTCTGCGACCGTGGAATTCGTGCCGTCGGCACGTCTGCCCACACCGGATTTCGAGACGGCCGACATCGTCGTCGCGGCCCCGCCGCCAGTGACGCGACCGGCAGCGACGAACGTGATGACCCGTCTTCTGCCGGTCGTCATGGCCATCGCGACGGTGGGGATGATGGTTATGGTCTTCCTCTCACGTTCGGCTGTCGCGCGGAATCCGGCGTTCATGACGTTTCCGCTGATGATGCTGTTGTCCGCGGTGGCGACGCTGCTGTCCGGCGCGGATCGGCGGCGCGGCGAGATCAACGCCGACCGCGCCGAGTACCTGGGCCACCTCTCCGACCTGCGAGGTAACGTCATCAAGACCGCTGCGGCACAGCGCTGTTCGCTGGTGTGGTCTCATCCGGATCCTGACACGTTGTGGACCTTGGTCGGCGGCCGCCGGATGTGGGAGCGGCGAGCTGCTGACTCGGACTTCTGCCTTGTCCGGATCGGTATCGGAACACAGTGTCTTGCCAACCGTTTGGTGCCTCCGCCGCCCGGACCGGTGCAGCGGCTGGATCCGGTAACGGGGAACGCGTTGCGTCGATTTCTCCAAACACACTCGACAATTCCGGACGCGCCGATTGCGCTCGACCTGCGTGGACCGCAGGCCGTGACAGTCGGCGGGAACCCTACCCGCGCGCGTTCGCTGTTACGTGCGATGATCTGTCAACTGGCCGTGTTGCACAGTCCGAGCCTGGTTTTGGTTGCCGCGGTGACCAGTGACCGCAACCAAGCCCACTGGGACTGGTTGAAATGGTTGCCGCACAATCAACATCCGCTCGCCAACGACCGCCTCGGCACTGCCCGGATGGTTTACCCATCGCTGGACGCGGCTCAGCAGGGCCTCGCCGGCGTGTTGACGGACCCCGCGCCGGCCCAGCTGGTGGTCGTCGTCGACGGCGACGTCGGTGACGGGTGGGTGATCCAAAGCGGCACCGGCCACGCGACCTTGCTGACGGTCGGCACCCGCCATGATGGCGCGCCAACAGTTGGGGAGCTGTCGCTGCGGGTGAGCGAGAACGAGCTATCCGGCCACGGTGACGCATCCGTATGCCCAGACCAAATGAGTTACGCCGCTGCGCTGGTCTGTGCGCAAAGACTGGCCGGGTACCGGCCCGGCAGGGTGGATGCGTTCGGGGGGACGTCCGGCGGCGGCTCGGGCTGGCAGAGTCTGCTCGGGATCAGCGATCTCGCGTCCACCACCCCGACTGATTGGTGGAACAGCAGAAGTCCTCACGATCGCCTTCGCGTTCCGATCGGCACAACCGTTGCGGGCCCGCCGCTCGAACTCGACATCAAGGAGGCCGCCGAGAAAGGCATGGGGCCGCACGGGCTCTGCATCGGGGCAACCGGATCGGGTAAGTCGGAGTTCTTACGCACGGTCGCTCTGGGGATGATCACTCGTCATTCGCCGGAAGAGCTCAACCTGGCGCTTATTGACTTCAAGGGTGGCGCTACCTTCTCCGGCCTGGAGCCGGCGCCGCACGTCGCTGCGGTTATCACCAACTTGTCCGACAAGGCCGCACTGGTCGCTCGCATGCGCGACGCGCTAGCCGGTGAAATGAACCGCCGACAGGAAGCCCTGCGCTTGGCAGGCAACCTCGACGGGATTGGTGCCTACGATCGGATGCGGCGTGCCGGGGCCCAATTGGCACCCCTTCCGGTGCTGTTCATCATCGTCGACGAATTTTCCGAACTGCTCAGTCAGCATCCGGATTTCGCTGACGTCTTCGTGGCAATCGGCCGACTCGGGCGATCGCTGGGCATGCACCTGCTGCTGGCCAGTCAACGTCTGGACGAGGGAAGACTTCGCGGGTTGGAATCGCATCTGTCCTACCGAGTATGCCTGAAAACGTTGTCGGCCAACGAATCGCGGCTTGTCCTGGGAACATCCGATGCCTATGAACTGCCAAGCGGGCCGGGTGCAGCCTATCTGCGGGTCGGTACGGATGCGTTGATTCGCTTCCAGGCCGCATACGTTTCCGGTCCGTATGAGTCTGAAATCTATTGCACTGCAACGCAATATGATTCGCCGGATCGGCGGATTAGCCCGGCGCTCGCCCGTTTGTTCACCGTGGGACGGGCAGGGCCGGTCATACCGATCGGCAGGGCGGTCGAGCACGTCATTGATCGGCGCACCGTCTTGCAGACGGTCGTGGATCGGGTGTCCGGGCATGGCCCGCGTGCGCATGAGGTCTGGCTGCCGCCGCTCGGCCCGGCGCCGGCACTGGACACCGTGTTGGACGATGCCAAGTCCACCGGCAAACCCATGTCCGCGTTGACCGTCTCCATAGGTGTCGTCGATCGGCCGTTTGAGCAACGGCGAACACCGCTCGTCGTCGACTTGTCCGGGGCCGCCGGCAATGTCGCTGTTGTCGGTGCACCTCAGTCCGGCAAATCCACAGCTCTGCGCACATTGATCACTGCGCTGGCCGCCACCCACGATCCGGGCTTGGTGCAGTTCTACTGTCTCGACTTCGGCGGAGGGGTGTTGGCATCGTTGCGAAACTGGCCGCACGTTGGTTCGGTCGCCGGCAGAGCGGACCCGCAGTTGGCTCGACGCATGGTCGCCCAGCTCGAAGCAATCATCCGGACCCGCGAGACCATTTTCCGCGACCACGGGATCCAGTCGATGGCGCAGTACCGCCTGCTGAAGGCCGGACAAGATCCAATATGCGACCGCTTTGGTGATGTCTTCCTGATTGTTGACGGGTGGGCAACCCTGCGCGGTCAATTCGACACGATCGAGGCGTCGATCACCAGCCTTGCTGCGCAAGGACTCTCATTCGGTGTGCACGTCGTGATCACCGCATCCCGATGGGCCGAGATTCGTCCCGCGCTCAAGGATCAGATTGGGACGCGAATCGAGTTGCGGCTCGGCGATCCCGCGGATTCCGAACTGGACCGTCGGCGGGCTCAGCAAGTCCCGGAGGGCAAGCCGGGTCGAGGGCTCTCAGATGATGGGATGCACATGGTGATTGCCCTACCCCGGGTGGACGGCGCCCGCACAAGCTCTGATCTGGTCGAGGCCAGTGCGCGTGTGGGGGAGACGCTGCGGGCCCGTCATGGCGGATCCACCGCGCCCCCGATACCGCTACTGCCTGCCCGCGTCGACTACCACAGCGTGGTCGAGAGCGCCGTCGACGGGCACGGCGCCGGCATCCTGATCGGTCTGGAGGACCGTGAACTACGGCCAGTAGCAATCGATCTTGCGCAGCAGCGCCATGTTCTTATCCTCGGGGACGGCGAATGCGGAAAGACATCCGCATTGCGCGTCATTTGCCGCGAACTGCTACGGACCACGACTGCCGCCCAGTCTCAGTTGTTCGTCGTTGATTTCCGGCGCTCACTGCTCGGCGTCATCGAGTCCGAGTCCGACCACTTCGGCGGATACCTTGCCTCGGCGGCTGCGGTCGATGCGGTGCTGCCGCGCCTGGCCGACCGGTTGCGTGGAAGAGTGCCGCCTCCGGACGCTACCCCTATGCAATTGCGCACCCGGTCGTGGTGGTCAGGACCCGAGATATATGTCGTGATCGACGATTACGATCTGGTCGCCACCGATCGGAGCAATCCGCTGATGCCGCTCCTGGAATTTCTGGCGCATGCCAAAGACTTGGGTTTGCACATTCTGATGGCACGCCGCAGCAGCGGCGCCGCCCGCGCGATGTTCGAGTCGCTCCTCGCCGGACTGCGCGACGCCGGCTGTACGACATTGATGATGAGCGGAAGTCCGGAGGAGGGTCTGGTGATTGGCCCGGTGCGCCAGTCGCCGATGCCGCCTGGCCGCGGCACGTTGATCACCCGTCAAGGTCACACTCAGCTGGTGCAGGTCGCCTGGAGCCCGCCATGAGCACGCACGTAGTCGAGGTTGGTCCGAATGCGATCCACCGATTATGTTGCGGGGCAGATGTATTCGCTCGCGACGAAGTGGTAAGGGCGGCGTTCGACAACATCGACGATCAGGTAACCCTGGTCGACCTGCGTCCGGTCACGGTCCACTCACTGTGGCGGACGGTTTTGGGGTCGATGGATTGCGGAAGCCCTGAGCGTGCGATCGTCGTCCACCCGTCGTGGTGGGCGTCAACGCGGATCGATGTGGTCCATGCCGCGGCGCAGGTCCTCGCCGGGGAGGTTGTCATGCGACCCCGGTCGTGGCTGCTGACCCAGGCGTCTCCGCCCGAATCCCGCCATGCGACGGTGGTTGTGGAAATCGCGGACCAGTTCGTGGTGATTACCGGCTACGCGGTGGTTGCCGAAACCCGTCGCCGAGAACCGCGGTCTGTCGTTGAGGCGGTTGTGCGTTCGATCCTCGAGATGACGTCGGACACCACCGTTGCGGTGGTGATCGACGCACCGAGCACCGTCGGCGGAGCTGACGCGCTGGCGCCAATGATCGCTGAAGGCTTGCGCACTAGCGGCGGGATCGGCGCGGCACACGTCGACGATGTCCGGTTGAAAAGGATTGCCGCAGAGATCATTCGAGGCAAAGACAGCACTTGCGCGTCGCATCACACCAAAGCCTTGGCGCGTGACGACCGTCGTCACTGGCGACTCGCGCTGGTCGTGCTGCTGATCGTCACCGTGCTCGGCGCGTTCGGGGCGCTCGCGTCGGCCCGTCGGGGGCCGGCTGCCGACGGTGGCATTCCGACGACGTTTCTGGTGGAAGGTCGCGTGGTTCTTGAGGTTCCGGCGGGGTGGCCGACGCGGCGCGTCGTAGCCGGACCCGGTTCGGCGCGCGTACAGGTCACGTCGCCGTCAGATCCCGAAATGGCGCTGCACGTGACGCAATCGCGGATTGCCACAGAAGCCTTGAGCGTCACCGCCGAATTTCTGAAACAGGCGATCGATGCGGAACCGACCGGTGTGTTCGTCGACTTCAACCCGGCTGGAAACAGTGCCGGGCGCCCGGCGGTGACCTATCGGGAGGTCCGTTCTGGTCACGACATCAGATGGACGGTGTTGGTCGATAAGGCCGTCCGGATCAGCATCGGATGTCAAAGCCGCCGCGGATACGAGGACGCGATGCGGCAGGTGTGCGAACTCGCTGTGCGATCGGCCCGGGCGTTGAGCTGATTTATGCGTCGGCCGAATAGCGGGAACCGGAGCAGACCCGCGCGAGTCCTACATGTTGTAGGCGCGGTCAGGTCCGCGGCCATCGGGCAAAGGAGGACATGTGAGCACACCCGCAGGTGGCAACACACTTAGCGCCGATTTTGATCTGATGCGCTCGGTTGCGGGCGGCATCGAAACCCGCAATGAAGAGATCCGGACGACGCTGCACGCATTCATTGACCGTATGAGCAACGTGCCGCCGTCGGTGTGGGGTGGCGCCGCGGCGGCGCGTTTCAAGGACGTGGTGCATCGATGGAACGCGGAGTCGATGAAACTCCACCAGGCTCTTCACAGCATCGCGGAGACGATTCGCCATAACGAAGCCGCATTGCGCGAGGCGGCCGAAAACCATGCGCACCGCATCGGCAGCGCCGGCGGGAATTTGTGAGGCCACAACCATGGACCAGCGTCTGTCATACAACTTCGACGAGATCGAATGCTCCGTTCGCCAGGAGATCCACGCCACCTCCGCCCGCTTCAACGCCGCGCTCCAGGAGATGAAGTCTCAAATCGCGCCGCTGCGTGAACTGTGGACCCGGGAAGCCGCCGCCGCTTACGGGGTCGAGCAGCTGAAGTGGCATCAGGCGGCCGCCGTGCTCAACGAAATCCTCGTCGACCTGGGAAACGCGGTGCGTGACGGCGCCGAGGACGTCGCGTCCGCCGATCACCGTGCCGCCGGGGTATGGGCACGGTAGCGGCGGCAAACAAATGAAGACTCTGCGCGGTCCCGACGGAAGGAGAGACCGCGGGACCGCGCAGTCATCGCAAGGATGTGGAGATGTTCACTTCGGAGGTGAGGGTCTGATGAACCGGGCAACGATTGGCGATGTGCAGCAACCGTTCCCGTTGCGTGTCGTCGAGGTTGCCGATTAACTCGATGTCGCGATCGATGTGATCGATCCATCCGCGGCTCGTTTCGCATTCGGCGCAGTCTTCTGCGTGAATGCGCGAGTGCCGCAACGTTACTCGAACACGCTCGAGAGGCCAGTCCTTGCGGTTGGCGTACATCCGCACTGTCATCGAGGTGCACGCCCCGAGCGCGGACAGTAGTAGGTCGTAGGGCGTTGGCCCGGCGTCGCCACCGATCGGCTGTGGCTCGTCGGCGGCGAGTTCGTGATGCCCCGCAATGATCCGCTGCGTATACGTGCCCGTGCCTGTCTCCGTCACGGTCACGGTGCCCTCGGACGACGCGTCGTCGCCCGTCTCGTGTGTTGTCATGCCCATGGCGAACATGATCGCATTCGAGCCGACGGCGTGCGTCGAGCTTGGGGCACACTCAGCCCGATTCAGCCCCGCTAACGTGATAGGCCAAGTGGCCCAGCGAGTTCCGACAGCGTCGGCAACGCCTTCTCCGGCCCGCCATACACCAGGATCGCGACGTGGTTGGCCCCGGAGTTCAGATACTCGGTCAACCGGGTGGCGACGTCGTCAGGCGTGCCGTGCGCGACCACGGCGTCGATGAGCTTGTCGCTGCCGGGCGGGGTAACGTCGGCGTCGCTGAAGCCCAGCCGTTTCCAATTGCTCAGGTAGTTGCTCAGGTAGAAGTAGTGGGCCAGCCCCTCGCGGCCGATCGCGCGTGCCTCTTCGGCGTCACTGATGAGCACCACGTTGTGCACGGGAGCCAGCAGTGCGTTCGGCCCGATAATCGCACGGGCCTGTGCGGCGTGCTCGGGCGTCGCGTTGGCCGGGTGAGCGCCGGCGGCACGTTCGGCCGAGAGCTTCAGCACCCGCGGACCGAGCGCGGCGAGCACACGTTGATCGGCAGGTACGCCGTATTCGTCGAGTTCGTCGAGGTATGACACCAGCGCGTCGTAAGGCTTGCGGTATTGCGTGTCGCCTTCGGGATGTCCGACCCCGACGCCGAGCACGAAGCGGCCCGGGTAGGCGCTGTTGATGCGGTGGAACGACGCGGCCACGGGCTTGGCGGCCGCCGACCAGATGTTGACAATGCCGGTGCCCACCTTCAGATCGGTCGTCGCCTCCAAAAGTGGCTCAACGAAGGACAATTCGGCCGGCGGCGAACCGCCGATCCAAATCGTGCCGTAGCCCAGCCGTTCGATCTCATGGGCTTGCTCGGGGGTGGCGCCGAGCCCGAAGAATCCGAATCGGCCGAGGTTGCTGGTTTCTGCTGCGGTCATTGCCATTGCAACCCGCGCATCGCGCGCAGCTATTCCGAAGAGGAGGACGCGCACGCTGCGCGGCCCGTCACTCGGATGGAGGTCAGCCGCCGGGCGGAGTGCTGTACGTCGTCACGGGCGTGGTTGGCGTGGACGTGACGGTCGGGCCGCTAGTGACCGTGACGGTGCTCGTACTCGTGGACGGCGGTGGCACCTCGACCGTGGTGGTGACCGTACTGACGCTGGTTGTCGTGGACGATGACGTCGCAGCCGCCGCGGCGATCACACCGCAGGCCACCCGCTTGCCTGCTTCGTCCATTGCGCTGGCGCCGAGGTTGCCCGGGCCCTGGTGAAGGATCAGCGCGGTGCCCGAGCTGTTCCGCAGATCCGCGGCGGTGAACGCGCTCGTCGTGGTGACGAGTTTCGCCGAGCCGTCGGGCCGCACTTGCAGTGCGGTCAGGTCGCCGCTGGCGGGAGTACCGGTGTGGTTCGGCGCCTGGTAGACGTCTCCGGCAGAATAGAAGTCCCCGGTCGAGCCTCCCGTCGGCGCAGTCGAATTAGCCGCGCACTGGCCGACCGAGTGGACCATCAGCGCGTGGAAACCCGGCGTGAACCTGGTTGGGGCCGGCTTCCACGGTCACCGTCGCGTAGCCATTCGCGAAATCGAAGGTGGCGTTGGCGATCGCCGTTCCGTCGGCGCCCTTCAACTGTGTGGTCATCCGCTCGGCGCCGGCCGGCGCCCCGGATGATGTCGTTGGCTGGTTGTTGCCTAACTGGTTTGCGCATGCGGCTAACGGCGCGACGGCCGCCACCAATAGTGCGGCCGTGCAAAAGACGCCCCTATTCATGGCCAGGACCTACCCAAATAAGCCCTAGTCAAAACCGTTAGTCGACGCGGATCATCGAGCAACGCCCCGCCCCGGGAGACCGGGACGGGGCGTTGTCTGCTGAGAAACTAGGCGGTGCGGCGGATTGGGCGCGTCCTGCCGATCTCACGCTTGAGCAGCAGTTCGCGTTCGGTCTCCGAGAGGCCGCCCCAGATGCCATAGGGCTCGCCGACCTCCAGGGCATGAGCGCGGCACTGCGCCATGACCGGGCACTGGCGGCACATCTCCTTGGCGCGCCGCTCGCGCTGCAAGCGGGCCCGACCGCGCTCGCCGTCCGGATGGAAGAACACCGACGAATCGACCCCACGGCAGAGGCCTTGTAATTGCCATTCCCAAATATCGGCGTTGGGGCCTGGTAGCTGCTCCGGTTGTGGCATTGAAGTCCCTCTCTACATGCCCAAGATCGGGCCAGTTTGCGATCAAGTACGTCGTCAACTGAATCGAGCGGGTCGTCGGTGACTAACTCGTCGGCCTTAAAGGTAGGGGGCCTACGGAATTTTCGTCAACACTCGGTGATGTGCCGAATGCCCAACGGAGGCTTGACAATTTACCCTGAGTTCATCGACGTGCGGAGTCTGCTCACCTACCCGTGCGTGGTGACGCGCTGTTATCGGGGAACGTCCCAGCTCGCGACCGGTCGCGGGGTAGGCACAGTAAATATAATCTGCGTCAGATTTAATACCGGTGTAACTCAGAAACCATGAAATATTAACTGGCGGCCTGGGGTGATAGATATCTCTTGCGGTCCGACAATCGAGTCCGACCTTACTGCTGCGGCCTTTGGAAATGAGCCCGGGCGCTGGCCGCTGCCGTCGGCGGTCACACCTGGTCAGCTGTGGCTGCGCGCGGTTGGTGCCGGGGGGCAGGGCCGCTACGGCAGCGCGCGCAACGACCTCGCGACGCTGCTGCGCGGTGCGCCCGCCGACCGCCTCGCCTCGCTGGCGCACAGCACCCAGGCCTCGTTTCTGCGCCAGCTGGGCTGGCACCGGCTGGCCCGCGGCTGGGACGGTCGCGCGTTGGCGCTGGCCGGCCCCGACCCCGAGGCCGCTGCGGATGCGATGATCGGGCTGGCCGCCGACGCACTCGGCATTGGTCGCCTGGCCGCCGCGGCGACGTTGCTGAGCCGGGCGGAGCCGTTCGTCGCGGGAGCGCCGCAGCACCGGCTGTCGGTGCGCCGAGCGTGGGTTGCCGCCGAGCTGGCGATGGCGGCCGGCGACGGTGCCGCCGCGGTTCGCAACGCCGAGCTCGGCGTCGAGTTGGCGGCGGCCACGGTCGACGGATCGGTGTCTGCCCGACACGGCGCCAAAAGCGACGTGGTGTTGGCGGCGGCGCTATGCAGCGCCGGCGCCGTCGACCGGGCCCGGACCGTCGGTGCCGCGGCGCTGGAGCGGACCGGCCGGTTGGGCCTCGTGCCGCTACGCTGGGCGGTGGCCTGCCTGCTGGTCGACATTATGGATACCGGGAGCCCGACCCGCCCGATCGTGGAGTTGTGTGACATTCGCGACGAGTGCGCCCGCCAGGTGGAACATTGGGGCGGAGCCTGGAGCCAGCGCTAACCCCGCATTTGCTGCGGCAGGTCGTTATTGTTTTACTACGTGCCACCGTGCCGGGCGATGTCCGGTTCGTAACGCTGGAGATGTTGCCACCGATGACAACGCTGGAGGAACGTCTCGACGCTGTTGTAGCTGACGCCGTAGCAGGTGATCGGGACGCGCTTCGAGACGTGCTGGAGACGATCCGCCCGATCGTGATCCGATACTGCCGCGCACGAGTCGGCACAGTCGAGCGGTGCGGTCTTTCAGCTGACGATGTGGCACAGGAGGTGTGCTTGGCCGCCGTAATGGCGTTGCCGCGCTACCGTGATCGCGGGCGCCCCTTCCTGGCCTTTGTGTACGGCATCGCCGCGCACAAGGTGGCCGACGCGTACCGTGCGGCCGGCCGCGACCTGACGTATCCCACCGACTCCATTCCCGACCGCAGGTCGGCCGAGGCCGGTCCCGAACAGGCAGCCATCGAAGCCGATTCCGTCAAGAGGATGAGCGAGTTGCTCAACGTGCTGCCCGACAAACAACGCGAAATCCTCATCCTGCGAGTTGTGGTCGGTTTGAGCGCCGAAGAGACCGCCATCGCCGTTGGCGGTACCGCCGGAGCCGTACGCGTAGCCCAACACCGCGCGTTGGCGCGGCTGAAATCCGAGATTGTTGCAGCGGGACAAGATTATGTTTGAACACACTCATAGGCCGTTTGATCAGCCCGATCTGGGTGCGGTGGCTCGCACCGAGCGGTTCATCGAATCGCTGGCGAAACGTGAGCCGGTCGAGTTCAGCGATGTCGCCGACCAGGGTGATAGCGGAGAACGGGCGCTGGCCAGGCTGCTGGAGGACTGGCGCGACGAGTTGAGGGCCCCGGTGCCAAGCGGGCTGTGCCCGGAGCGCGAGGCCGTCCGCGCGTTGAACCGCGGGCTGGCAGAGCGTCGTCACGCCCGGCGGCGCATGGCGCTGGTGGCGGCGGTGGCCGCGACCCTGCTCGGCGTCGGCGGGTTCGTCGCGATCATGGGCGACGCCCAGCCCGGCGATACGCTCTACGGCGTCCACACGAAGGTGTTCGGCGAGCCGGCTTCGGTGCAGGACGAGCGGATCGCATCGTCCGCCCAGAGCGATTTGGACCGCGTTGAGCAAATGATCGCGCTGGGCCAGTGGGACGAGGCGCAGGACAAGCTTGCCGCGGTGAGCGACCGGGTGCAGGACGTCAGAGACAGCGATCGCAAACAGGGCCTGGTCGAGCGGGTGAACCGGTTGACCGCCAAGGTCGCCAACCGTGATCCCGGCGCAACGCCGCTGCCCAGCCCACTACCGAACGCAGACCCGGCGGTCGTCCTGACAAACCTGCCCCCCAACCCGGTCGGTGGTTGAGGGGAAGTTAAGGGGAAAACGCCTGGTCAGCGGCGAGCCGTGATATTCCCGCTATGTCTGAGTATCCGAGGTCGCCTCGTTGAGCGAGGCGTCTGCGTACCCCCGGCAGTAATCCCAGGTGACGTAGGCGTCGGGCTCGGGGTCGTAGGCAGGCTCGTGCGGACGAACAGTGCCGTCGACCAACAGCTGCAGCAGGTTCGCGCGCAGCATGTCCCAGTCGTGGTAGTGGTCCTGCTGACACTCGTCACAACACACCACTAGGCCGCGAATACCCTTGTGCGCCAATAAGGCCTCGTACACCGCCAGGTCGGCCAGGTCGGCCTCGACCGCCATCCGCTCCTGCGGGTCGAGCGGTTGGCCGGGCTCGACGGCGTCCAGCGCCGCCGACGGATCACATGGGTCGTCGGCAAAGGGATCGGGCGGCAAACCCGGCGGGAGGTAGTCGCGCACGGGTCCAGACTACGCAGCCGGGCGGGCATCACGCCAGCGCTATGCCCGCAGACCAGCCCACATGTCGCGTCTGCTCCCGCCCTACGCGGCGCGCGTCGTCGCCAGGTCACAGCGTCAAGGTGCCGGCCTCTCCCCCTCGCGCCCTGCGCGGCGCGCATCGTCGTCGGGCGGAGCCGATAGGATGAGATCCTCACTCCGCGTGCGTATGGGAGGGCCCCGGCAATGTCATCTGGCTTGTCCCGTCTTGAAGGCAGCGGCGACCTAATTGTGGAACCTTATGTCCGTGTCGGTGGTCTCGCCGACGATCCGGTACCCACCGGCGGTGACGATCCGCACAAGGTCGCGATGCTCGGACTGACCTTCGACGACGTCCTGCTGTTGCCGGCTGCCTCGGATGTAGTACCCGCCACCGCGGATACCTCCAGCCAGCTCACCAAGAAGATCCGGCTCAAGGTGCCGTTGGTCAGCTCGGCGATGGACACCGTCACCGAATCGCGGATGGCGATCGCGATGGCCCGGGCCGGCGGCATGGGCGTGCTGCACCGCAACCTGTCGGTCACGGAACAGGCCGGCCAGGTTGAGATGGTGAAGCGGTCGGAGGCGGGCATGGTCACCGATCCGGTCACCTGCCGACCGGACAACACGCTGGCTGAAGTCGACGCGATGTGCGCGAAATTCCGGATCTCCGGGCTGCCGGTGGTCGACGCGCTGGGCTCCCTTGTTGGGATCATCACCAACCGCGATATGCGTTTCGAGGTCGACCAGTCCAAGCCGGTCGCCGAAGTGATGACCAAGGCCCCGCTGATCACCGCCCAGGAGGGTGTCAGCGCCGACGCGGCGCTGGGCCTGTTGCGCCGCAACAAGATCGAGAAGCTGCCGATCGTCGACGGTCACGGCCGACTGACCGGGCTGATCACCGTCAAAGACTTCGTCAAGACCGAGCAGCACCCGCTGGCCACCAAGGACTGCGACGGCCGGTTGCTGGTCGGGGCCGCCGTCGGCATCGGCGACGACGCCTGGGTGCGGGCCATGACGCTGGTCGACGCCGGGGTTGACGTCCTCGTTGTCGACACCGCGCACGCGCACAATCGGCTGGTGCTCGACATGGTCGGCAAGCTCAAGGCCGAGGTCGGCGACCGGATCGAGGTGGTCGGCGGCAACGTCGCTACCAGGTCGGCGGCCGCGGCGCTGGTCGAGGCCGGAGCCGATGCGGTCAAAGTCGGTGTGGGGCCGGGTTCGATCTGTACTACCCGGGTGGTTGCCGGCGTCGGGGCACCGCAGATCACCGCGATCCTCGAGGCGGTCGCGGTCTGCGCGCCGGCCGGCGTGCCGGTGATCGCCGACGGCGGGCTGCAATACTCCGGCGACATCGCCAAAGCCCTTGCGGCAGGGGCCTCGACGGCGATGCTGGGGTCGCTGCTGGCCGGCACCGCCGAGGCGCCCGGCGAGCTGATCTTCGTCAACGGCAAGCAGTACAAGAGTTACCGTGGCATGGGCTCGCTGGGCGCCATGCAAGGAAGAGGGACTTCGGGGGAGGCAGCCAAGTCGTACTCGAAGGACCGCTACTTCCAAGACGACGCGCTCTCCGAGGACAAGCTGGTGCCGGAGGGCATCGAGGGACGGGTGCCGTTCCGCGGGCCGCTGGCGTCGGTGATCCATCAGCTGACCGGCGGGTTGCGCGCGGCGATGGGATACACCGGGTCCAACACCATCGAGCACCTTCAGCAGGCGCAATTCGTCCGGATCACGCCGGCGGGCTTGAAAGAAAGCCATCCGCACGACATCACCATGACCGCCGAAGCGCCCAACTACTACGTGCGGTGAACCGATCGAGAAGGGTCGCTCATGCGTGACATGGTCGAGATCGGCATGGGCCGAACGGCAAGGCGCACTTACGAACTCGA
>NZ_DATFZD010000409.1:0-5386 GCF_035314665.1 Mycobacterium sp.
GTCGTAGCGGGCGAAGATGTCGCAGAGCTCTTCGAAGTTGGTGTACAGGAACGACTCCTGATGATGCGCCAGGCACCACGCCGCCATGATCGATCCGCCGCGGGACACGATGCCGGTGACCCGCTTGGCGGTCAGCGGCACGTAGCGCAGCAGCACGCCGGCGTGCACGGTCATGTAGTCCACGCCCTGCTCGCATTGCTCGATCACGGTGTCGCGATAGACCTCCCAGGTCAATTCGGTCGGATCGCCCTTGACCTTCTCCAAGGCCTGGTAGATCGGCACCGTACCGACCGGTACCGGCGAGTTGCGCAGAATCCACTCGCGGGTGGCATGAATGTCCTTGCCGGTGGACAGATCCATGATGGTGTCCGCACCCCAGCGGGTGGCCCACACCATCTTGTCGACCTCCTCGGCGATCGACGACGTCACCGCCGAGTTGCCGATGTTGGCGTTGACCTTCACCGCGAAGGCCTTCCCGATGATCATCGGTTCGCTCTCGGGATGGTTGTGGTTGGCCGGGATCACCGCGCGGCCGCGGGCAACCTCGTCGCGCACCAGTTCGGCGGGCATGTCTTCGCGGGCGGCGATGAACGCCATCTCCGCGGTGATCTCACCGGCGCGGGCCCGCTGCAGCTGGGTGCCGCGGTCGCGCACCACGCCAGGGCGCGGTAGCAGCCCGGCCGTCACGTCGATCACCGCGTCGTCGTCGGTGTAGGGGCCGGAGGTGTCATAGAGGTCGAAGTGCTGTCCGTTCGACAGATTCACCCGCCGAAACGGCACTTTGGCGCCGGGAACGGAGTCGATACTCCGGTAGGCCTTACTGCTGCCCGCGATGGGGCCGGTGGTCACGGACGGTTCGACGGTAACGGTCATTTTTGTCATCTCCCTACGTCGGCATTACCCGGTCAGGTTCATACGGTCGACGGCCCCGAGCCGTCCTCTCAGCACACTCGGCGTGCGCTCCCGTGTTCTCTTGCTTGTGCCTGATTGCCCGGCTCCTCCTCGGACCGCTGCACGGTCCGCATCGTCGCCGTGCAGACCACGCTAGCGCAGCCGGACGGCGCTGCCCACCCCGCGACGATGCACGCCGCGGAAGCGGCGTGAGGAGAAGCGGGGTACTAGTTCAGGCCGAGACGGAACGTTCGTGTTTCCCGTCTAACCGGTGGGCAGGCTGTGTGAACGGTGGAATGATTCGAAACGTGCACGAGGGCCCCGAAGTTCTGGCAACGAGCACCGACACCGCGGGCTCACCTGCCCTGGGGTCGGCGAAACTCGACGTCGACCACGTCAGCGTGGGAACTTTCCGGTTTTGGTTTGTGGGCCAGCGCTGGGAATGGTCCGACGAGGTGGCCCTCATGCACGGCTACCAGCCCGGGGCGGTGGTGCCGACGACCGAACTGCTGCTGTCGCATAAGCATCCAGAAGACCGGGACCACGTTCAGGACATACTCGACCGGGCGCTGCATTCCAAGAGCTCGTTCTCCAGCCGTCACCGCTTCATCGACGTGGGCGGCAACGTGCACGACGCGATCGTGGTGGCCGACCGGATGGCCGACGAGTCGGGCGCCGTGGTGGGAACCGCCGGCTATTACATCGACTTGACTGACACCTTCGTCGAGACCCGGCAGGTCGCCCTCGACGAGACGCTTCCCGACCTGTTCGAGGCTCGCGCGGTGATCGAGCAGGTCAAGGGTGTCTTGATGGCCATCTACCGGGTCAGCGCGGAGCAAGCCTTCAGCGTATTGCGGTGGCGGTCGCAGGAGACCAACACCAAACTGCGGGCGCTGGCCAAGCAGCTGATCGCCGAAATCCCCACGCTGCCACCGCCGTCGGCGGACGTGCAGAGCGCCTTCGACCATCTTTTGTTGACGGTGCATGAGCATATTCCGGGTGAACCCGACGCATAGCTTGGTCGCCGACTAGGCTCGACAAGGCTGTGGACGGTACGCCGCCACGACATTGCATTGAGCGGTGCATCGAAGCGGGTGAACGCGATGGATTTGTTGGTCGTCGACTATGAGGTACGACCGGAAGCTGTGGTTGTGCAGGCCAAGGGCGAGGTGGATTCCAGCACCGCCGGCGACCTGAATTCACAGCTGGATGCCGCGCTGCAGCAGACCGAAACCCACGCCTCGCGATTGCTCATCATCGATTTGCAGGGCGTGACCTATTTCGGCAGCGCCGGACTCAACGCCGTCCTCGACTGTCACCGGCGCGGGCAGCAAGCCGGCACATCGGTCCGGCTGGTTGCCGACAATGGATTGGTGGTTCGCCCGATCGAGGTGACGAACCTGGACAGCGTCCTCGAGCTCTACCCCACGCTGCCCGATGCGCTGCAAGGCCGTGATACCGAGCAGGGGCAGTGAGCGGGCCTCCCCGCCGTCACTGGAGAAGCGAGCCGCAGGTCCTGCCACCCGACCTCGCCAAGGCCGTGGCACTCGGCGGCGAGATGGGCTGTCTGTTCGCCGAATTCGACTGGGCCGCGCACCCGTTGGGGCCGCCGGATGAGTGGTCGCCCGAGGTGCGGTCGGCCGTCGCGGTGGTGTTGACCTCGCGGTTTCCCATTGTCCTGTGGTTGGGCGTCGAAGACCTGTTCCTGGTGTACAACGACGCTTATATCCAGATCCTCGGCGAAAGGCACCCGGCCGCATTGGGCCGGCGTGGCCGATTCGTGTGGTGGGACATCTGGGAGGCGATCAGCCCGATGCTGGCCAGCGTCATCGCTACCGGTGAGGCGACTTGGTCGTATGACTTGATGCTGCCGATGGTGACCGCCGGCCGACGCCAGGAACGCTACTTCACCTTCACTTACAGCCCACTGGTCGGCGCGAACGGCGAAAGCTACGGGATTTTCTGCCCATCCTCGGAGACCACCGAACGGGTGATCAGCGAGCGACGGTTGCATCTGCTCAATGCGGTCGCCTCGGCGACGATGGAGACCCGCACCGTCGACGACGCGGTGAGCGCCGCCGTGTCGGTGTGTGCCGAGCAGGCCGACGTACCGCTCGTCGCGGCGTATGTCCGTGGAGCGGACGCGGCCGATACCACCCTGCGCGGAGCAACGCCGTCGGTGCTGCCGCTGCTGCCGCCCACGCTGGAGAAGCTGACCGACTGGGTGCCGACAACGCGGTCGCGGGCGGAAGTGCGGATCATCGAGAACGTCTCGTCGGTGATTCGCGGTCTGCACGAGGTGTTGGGCGGCGATTGCCCAGACCAGGCGCTGGTGCTGCCGCTGGGCGAGAACGCGATCACGGGGGCGCTGGTGGTGGGGACCGATCCCCGGTGTCCGCTGGATGAGCAATACCTCGGCTTCTGTCAGCTGCTCGCCGATCAGTTGTCGTCGGCGCTGGCCTCCGTGGTCTCCCACGAACAGCAGCGCCGGCGCGCGGATGCGCTGGCCGAACTCGACCGCGCCAAGACGACGTTTTTGACCAACGTCAGCCACGAATTCCGCACTCCGCTGACCTTGCTGCTGGGCCCACTGGAGGACGCGCTCTCTGACGTGGGTTCGCACACGGTTCTCGCCGACCGGCTGCGAATGGCCAGGCGCAACGCGGGACGGCTGCTGCGCCTGGTCGACTCGCTACTGCAGTTCTCCCGCATCGAAGCAGGGCGCGCCACAACGAAGTTGGTGTGCACCGATGTCGGGGCGCTGACGTCGCAGATCGCTTCGTCGTTCACCGAACTGTGCGAGCGGGCCGGGATCGAACTCGTCCTTGACTGCCGTCGGGCGCTGGCCGACGTCGACCAGGACATGTGGGAAACCATCATGCTCAACGTGATGTCCAATGCGGTCAAGTACACGCTGAGCGGCTCGATCACCGTCACGGTGCACAGCGGTGACTCCCCGGCTGGCGACGATGCGGGCGCCGCAGGGGCCCGCGGTGGGGGCGTCCGACCCGGCCGATGCGTCATCAGCGTCCGCGACACCGGCGTCGGTATCAGCGAGGCCGACTTGAAACGGCTCGGCGAACGCTTCTTTCGGGCCGACACCGCGCGGGGCCGCAGCGTGGAGGGCACCGGGATCGGGCTGTCGCTGGTGCGCGGGCTGGTGGAACTCCAGCAAGGCAGCATGCAGATCGCCAGCGAACTCGACCGGGGTACCACCGTCGCGATCACGCTGCCGAAATCGCTTGCGGCCACACCGATCGACCATGCATTGGCCGACCTGCTGGACAACCCGTATGTCGTCGAGGCGGATCAATGGGTGGCGCCGCTTCCGATCGAGACCGCGCCCGCCGGCGATGACCGCAAACTGGTCTTAATCGCCGACGACAACGCCGACATGCGGGCCCACATCGACCGGGTCTTGTCGGCGCACTGGAGAACAGTTCTGGTCGCCGATGGCGTAGCGGCTCTGCGGACCGCCTACGAGCTTCGCCCTGACGCCATCGTGACCGACGTGATGATGCCCAAGCTGGACGGCTTCGACTTCGTCGCGGCCATTCGACGCGATACCGAACTGGCCGCCACGCCGATCGTCATGCTGTCCGCCCGCGCCGGAAACGAGGCCGTCAGCGAAGGCTATGCCGGCGGTGCGGACGACTATCTGCCTAAACCTTTCCGCTCGCAGGAGCTGATCGAGAGGGTCGCGGCGCGATTGTCCGCCGCCGGCCGCGAACGTGCCGGTCAGCAACAGCGTGAAGCCGAGCTTCGGCATACTTCCGCGACCGCGCAACTCGATGCCGCGTTGCAGGCCGCCGACTCGGTCGCCGGAATCGCCGATGCGCTGCTGGCGTCTTCGGTCGGCTCGGGCGCTGCCACGATCGTGGTGATCGGTCTGCTCGACGCCGAGGAGAACAACGTCCGGTTCGAGTACGCCGGTCCGGTCCCCGTCGAAATCCGCGACCGCTACCACGTCGCCACCCTGGACACGCCGCTGGTGCCGATTGACGTCATCAAGACCGGCCAGCGGATGGTCATCACCGATACGTTGGCGCTCGCTCCGCGTTATGGCCATGTGGTGCACGAAACAGCGCACAACGTTCGGTCGTGCGTCAGCCAGCCGCTGCGTGGTCATGACGGGAAGGTGATCGGTTCGCTCGGGTTGCTGTGGCCCATACCGCAGGAGTTCGACGCGAGCGAGCTCGAGATGTACGCCCGCACCGCGGAGATCATCCAATCGGCGGTGGGCCGGGTCCGCAGTGCACAACGCGAACATCGGATTGCCGTCGACTTCCAGGAGCATCTGCTCGATCTCGACCGCGGGTCAACGGCCGCGGTGGTGGCGGCGGTGTATCAGCCTGGCGGCGAGGCGATGCGCGTCGGCGGCGACTGGTATCTGGTGGCGCCGCTGCAGCAACCGGGCCAGATCGCGGTATCCGTCGGCGACGTCGTCGGGCACGGTCTGCCCGCCGCGATCGTGATGAGCAGGCTTCGCGCGGCG